>NZ_JBHJWG010000004.1:63565-250181 GCF_042266305.1 Kitasatospora sp. NPDC056076 | reverse complement strand
GGTTCTGGTACTACTGGAGCACCCTGATCTGACGCCCGTCCGCCGCACGCTGCCCGCTCCCACCCCGGGGAGCGGGCAGCGGGCGGCGGGGGCCCTCCCCCGGTGAGGCCGCCATGCGACGCAGGATCGTCCTCTTCATGTCCGTCTCCGTGGACGGCTACTTCGAGGGTCCGGACCACGACCTCGGCTGGCAGCTCATCGACGACGAGGTGCACGCCCACATGAACCGCGAACTCGTCCGCATGGGTGGTTTCCTCTCCGGCCGGCGCACCCACGAACTGATGGCCGCCTTCTGGCCCACCGCCGACCGGGACCCGGCCGCCGCGGGCCCGGTCGCGGAGTTCGCGGAGATCTGGCGCACCATGCCGAAGACCGTCTTCTCCCGCACCCTCGACCACGCCGACTGGAACACCACCGTCGTCCGCGAGGTCACCCCCGGCACGGTCGCCGCCCTCGCCGCCGGCCCCGGCGGGAACCTCGCCCTCGGCGGCGCCGACCTGGCCGCCTCCTTCCTGGCCCAGGACCTGATCGACGAATTCCGCCTCCTCGTCCATCCCGTCGTCCTCGGCGGCGGCACCCTGCTGTTCCGCCCGACCGACCGCCCCGTCCCGCTCACCCCGGTCGAGACCCACCGTTTCACCAACGGCGTGACCCTGCTGCGCTACGCCCGCAGCGGGCCCTCGCCGCTGGACTGAAGCAGGGCCGACGGGCGGTCAGCCGTCGATCGGGTCGAAGGTGAACCGCTCGACCTCGGCGAGGAGTTCGGCGCGGCGGCGGTCGTCGATGAAGGAGGCCCGGAAGGAGTTGGCGGCCAGTCGGCGCAGGGTCTCCTGGTCGAGGGCCAGGGCCTGCCGGACGGCGCGGAAGTTGTCCTCGACGTAGCCGCCGAAGTAGGCCGGGTCGTCGGAGTTGACGGTGACCAGCAGGCCGGCGTCCAGCATCTCCCGCAGCGGGTGGTCGGCGAGGGTGTCGATGCAGCGCAGCCGGACGTTGGAGAGCGGGCAGAGGGTCAGCGGGACCTGCTCGCGGACCAGTCGGGCGACGAGTTCGCCGTCCTCCAGGCAGCGCAGGCCGTGGTCGATCCGTTCCACGCCGAGCACGTCCAGCGCTTCGGTGATGTACGAGGCCGGGCCCTCCTCGCCCGCGTGGGCGACCCGGCGCAGCCCGGCCTCGGCGGCCCGGCGGTAGACCTCGCGGAACTTCGCGGGCGGGTTGCCGACCTCGGCCGAGTCCAGGCCGATGCCGGCGATCCGGTCGAAGTACGGGCGGGCGGCCTCGAAGGTGTCCAGGGCGGAGTCGGCGGACTCGTCGCGCAGGAAGCACATGATCAGCTGGGTGCTGATGCCGTACCGCTGCTCGCTGCGCGACAGCGCGCGGGTCAGGCCGTCCACGACCACGCCGAGCGGCACCCCGCGACCGGTGTGCGCCTGGGGGTCGAAGAAGATCTCCGCGTGCCGCACGCCCTGTTCGGCGGCCCGGGCCAGGTAGGCGTCCGCGAGGTCGGCGAAGTCCTGCTCGGTGCGCAGCACGGCCATCAGCGCGTAGTAGAGGTCGAGGAAGGACTGCAGGTCGCTGAACGAGTACGCCTTCCGCAGTTCCTCCGTGTCGGCGTACGGCAGTTCGACGGAGTTGCGGGCGGCGAGGGCGAAGGCGAGCTCGGGTTCGAGGGTGCCTTCGATGTGCAGGTGGAGTTCGGCCTTGGGGAGCGGCATGTGCGATCTGTCCGAGCTGTCGGGGATTGAGCCTGAAGGTGCGGAATTCATCCTATGATCTCGCCGATCTTCGGGGGCGCCGTGGGCAGCTCCCGGAGGGTGCGCAGCGGCGAGAACAGCGGCAGCGTCCCGGCCACCACGAGCAGGCCGGTCATCACCCACATGGTGGGTCGCAGGCCGATCGCCTCGCCCAGTGCGCCGCCGGTCAGGGCGCCGAGCGGGATGGTGGCGTGGACGGCGAACATCGATCCGGCCGCCACCCGGGTGAGCAGCCCGGGCGGGGTGTAGGACTGCCGGAAGCTGCCGAGCACGACGTTGCAGAACACCACCGCCGCGACCACCCCGAGCGCGCCGACCACGTACAGGGCGGTGCCCGCTCCCGGCCCGGCCAGCGGCATCAGCAGCCCGAGCGGGACGGCGCCGAGCAGCACGGTCCGCACCGCGCGGGCCGTCCCCAGCCGGGCGCACAGCGGGCGGACCGCCGCCGCGCCGAGCACCCCGCCGCCGGCGGCGGCGGAGGCGAGCACGCCGACCCAGCCGGGGGCGATGCCGGCCTCCCGGACCAGGAACAGCGCCAGGATCGCCTGGTAGCCCATGAGGGCGAAGTTGGCGGCCGCGCCGAAGCAGAGGAAGGCCCGCAGGTAGGGGTCGCGCAGCAGGAAGGACAGCCCCTCGCGGACCTGTCCGCGCAGGCCTTCCGGCACCGGCGGCACCGGGTGCGGCCGGGCGCGGATCCGCAGCAGGGTGCCGGCCGCGACCAGGAAGCTCACCGCGTCGATGAGCAACCCGCCTGCGGCCCCGATGAGTTGGACGGCCAGCCCGGCCAGTCCGCGGCCCGCGACCTCGGCCGCCGAGCCGCTGCCCTGGAGCTTGGCGTTGCCCTCGATCAGGTCCGCCGGGGCGACCAGCTCGGGCAGGTACGCCTGGTCGGCGGCGTCGAAGAACACCGAGCAGACGCCGCCGAGGAAGGCCACGGCCAGCAGGTGCGCCAGGGTGAGGACGCCGAACCACCCCGCCACCGGCACGCTGGCGAGGAGCCCGGCGGAGCCGAGGTTGCAGGCGATCATCACGGTCCGCCGGGGCGCCCGGCCGACCCAGACCCCGGCCGGCAGGCCGAACAGCAGCCAGGGCAGCCAGATCGCGCTGGTCAGCAGGCCCGCGGCGAGCGGCCCGGCACCCAGGGTGAGCACCGCGACCAGCGGCAGTGCGACGGTGGTGACACTGCTGCCCAGTCGGCTGACGGTCTGCCCGGCCCACAGCAGCCGGAAGTCCCGCTGGGCGAACAGGCCCCAGCGCGAACGGAGTTCGGGGCCCCCGGCGGGCGGGGCGAGGGTGGCGGTCACGGCCTGGCCGGGACGCTGTGGGCGAAGGCCAGGACGGTCTCGCGCTCCCGCCCGTCCTCGGGCACCGGCCGCCGGGCCCACTTCTGGATCACCTCGTGAAGGTCGGCGGCCAGCTCCCGGGCCTCCTCGGGGGTGAGCCGCAGCCAGGCCTCGGTGGCCACCGAGCAGCCGTCCCGCCAGTCGGGGTCGTACCCGCCGCGCCGCGCGGACCACTCGCGGACCAGCTCGACCTTGCGTTCCAGCAGGATCGATCCGGCCGCGTCGGCGACCGCCTCGGCGGCCGGGTCCCCGTCGAAGTCGGCCCTGGTCCAGCTGAGTTCGCGGTCGGCCAGCCGCCACCAGCGCTCCCGCCGGTCCCGGGCGAGCTCGGCCGCCTCCTCGATCAGTCCGCTCTCGGCCAGCACCTTGAGGTGGTGGCTGACGTTGCCCACCGCCTGCCCGGTGCGCTCGGCCAGTCTCCCGACGGTGGCCGGGCCGTCGACCTTGAGCAGGTCGATCAGCCGCCAGCGCAACGGGTGAGTGAGGGCGGCGAGCACCCGGGAGTCCTGGATCTCCCGGGTGCCGCGCGGTTCGTCGGTCGTCCTGCCAGTCGTCTCGTCCATGCCGGGAGGATATCCACAAGAGCTCTTGTACGACAGATCTTTTACAATTCCCCTTGTCCATCGGACCGCCCCGGACGATCGGGTGCACCGGCGGCGGTCGGCGGGCACCCTGGAGGAGGGGACTTCCGCCGAGGAGGCACCGCGATGCAGCACGCCGACGACCCGCACATCCGGCCCGCGGGCATCTCCCCGCACGCACTGGGCAACGACACCCTGCTGCACGAGCTGGAGCAACTGCACCGCACCCGCCACGAGACCTTCCTGTACGGCTCGGAGGAGGCGCTGAAACGGCACACCCTGCGGACCGGCCAGCTGGAGGCCGAGTACCTGAACCGCTTCCCCCTCCGGCAGGTGACCGCGGCACGGACCAGGGCCGGAGCCCGGGCCCGGGAGGCGGCCGCCCGGGTGGAGTCGCTGCCGGAGTGACGCCCGCCGGCCCCCGGCGGGACACGCCGGGCGGCGGTGGCGCGCCCCGGGGCGGGGCGTCGGGGAGGGTGTGAGGGCAGAGCACCGGACCCGACCCCCCCACTGGGAGCCCCGCATGCCCATCGCCAGCGTCAACCCCGCGACCGGCGAGATCGTCCAGACCTTCGAAGCGCTCGACGCGGCCGGGATCGAGCGGCGGCTGGCCCGCGCCGAAGCCGCCTTCCACGGCTACCGCGGCACCCCGTTCGCCGTCCGCGCCGAACTGATGCACCGCGCGGCCGACCTGCTGGACCGGGACCAGGACGCGCTCGCCCGCACCATGACCGAGGAGATGGGCAAGCCGCTCGCCGCCGCCCGGGCCGAGGCCGCCAAGTGCGCCAAGGCGATGCGCTGGTACGCCGACCACGCCGAGGCGCTGCTCGCCGACGAGCACCCGGACCCGGCCGACGTGGCCGACAGCGGCGCCTCCCGGGCGTACATCCGCTACCGCCCGCTCGGCCCGGTGCTCGCCGTGATGCCGTGGAACTTCCCGTTCTGGCAGGTGATCCGCTTCGCCGCGCCGGCCCTGATGGCGGGCAACGTCGGCCTGCTCAAGCACGCCTCCAACGTGCCGCGCACCGCGCTGGCACTCGAGGAACTGTTCCGGCGGGCCGGCTTCCCCGAGGGCTGCTTCCAGACCCTGCTGATCGGCTCGGGCGCGGTCGAGGGCGTGGTCCGGGACCGCCGGGTCGCCGCCGTCACCCTCACCGGCAGCGAGCCGGCCGGGCGGGCGGTCGCGGCCGCCGCCGCGGACGAGGTGAAGAAGTCGGTGCTGGAGCTGGGCGGCAGCGACCCGTTCGTGGTCCTGCCGAGCGCCGACCTGGACGCCGCGGTCGCCACCGCCGTCCGGGCCCGGGTGCAGAACAACGGCCAGTCCTGCATCGCCGCGAAGCGCTTCATCGTGCACACCGACGTCTACGACCGCTTCACCGCCGCCTTCACCGAGGCGATGCGCGCGCTGCGGATCGGCGACCCGATGGACGAGGCCACCGACGTCGGCCCGCTGGCCAGCCGCCAGGGCCGGGACGACCTGGAGGAACTGGTCGAGGACGCCCGCACCCACGGCGCCCGGGTCGAGTGCGGCGGCAACCGCCCGATGGGCTGGGACACCGGCTGGTTCTACGAGCCGACCGTGCTGACCGGCATCACCCCGGCGATGCGGATCCACCTGGAGGAGACCTTCGGCCCGGTCGCCACCGTCTACCGGGTCGCCGACCTGGACGAGGCGGTGGCACTCGCCAACGACACGCCGTTCGGGCTCAGTTCCAACGTCTGGACCACCGACCAGGACGAGCAGGAGCGCTTCGTCCGCGACATCCAGGCCGGCGGGGTGTTCTTCAACGGCATGACCGCCTCCCACCCGGCGCTGCCCTTCGGCGGGGTCAAGCGCTCCGGCTTCGGGCGGGAGCTCTCCGGGCACGGCATCCGGGAGTTCTGCAACGTCACCACGGTGTGGATCGGTTGATCGCTCCCGGAGCCGCGACGCCTCCGGTACGGCTGCGGGTACCCGGGTTCGGGCCGGTCAGGCCAGGCCAGGTCAGGTCAGGTCAGCCCACCGTCCGGTGCCTGCCCCGGCCGGGCGTCGCCCAGCGGGCGAACATGCCGACCAGCGCGATGAAGGTCAGCAGCCAGACGAAGGCCATCAGCCCGATCATCGGGTCCCACTCCGTCTGGACCTCGACCATGAGCAGGCCGATCGAGAGCGCGACCATGAAGGTCACCACGGTGGGGCTGAGGCTGAGCAGCCAGCGCCAGGCCCGGTGGCCCAGGCTCGGGTTCTTCGGGGCGTCCGGCCCGGTTTCGAGTTCCTTGTAGCTGAGCAGGTCCATTCGGGATCGCCTCCGGTGCTGGGTGAGGGGGAGGGGGCGGCCCGCGCGGTCAGGAGGCCTTGCGCGGAGCCGTGGACTTGCGGGTGGTGGTCTTCTTCGCCGGGGCGGCCTTCCCGGTGCCCGCGGCCTTTCCGGCGGCGGCGGTCTTCTTCGCGGTGGCGGCCTTCTTCGCGGCGGCGCGCTTGCGCGGCGCCGGCTCCTCGGCGGCCGGCTGTTCGTCGACCGGCTCCGCCGCGGCCGGGGTGGCCGGCGCCCGGCCGCCCTTGGCCTGCCGGAGGCTGCTGCGCAGCGCCTCCATCAGGTCGATCACGTTGTCCGGCGCCTCGCCGGGCTCCTCCTCGTGCGGGAGCTCGACGCCCTCCAGCCGGGCGGTGATCACCTGCTGGAGCGCCTGCTGGTAGTCGTCGTGGAGCTGGGAGAGGTCGAAGTCCTCAGAGAGGGTGTCCATCAGCGACCGCGCCATCTTGAGCTCCTGCGGCCGCACCGCGACGTCCTCCTCGGGCGCGATCCCGGCCGCCGGGCGGACCTCGTCGGGCCAGATGCAGGTCTGGAGCACCAGCGTCCCGTCGTGCACCCGCAGCACCGCGGGCGACTCCCGGGTGCGCAGCGCGATCTTGGTGACGGCGATCTGCCCCGACTCCACCAGCGCGTCGCGCAGCAGGGCGTACGGCTTGGCGGCGGCCTTGTCGGCGACGCCCACGTAGTAGGCCTTGGAGAACATCAGCGGGTCGATCTCGGTGGCGTCCACGAAGGCCAGCACGTCGATGATCTTCTTGCTGGGCAGCGGCAGGTCGGCGAGGTCGTCGTCGCTGAGCGTGACCGTCCGGCCGTCGGGCGACTCGTAGCCCTTGGCGATCTCCGCGTACGGGACCTCCTTCTCCTCCCGTTCGCAGTACCGCTTCATCCGCACCCGGCCACCGTCCTTGGCGTGCACCTGGTGCAGCGGGACGTCGTGCTCCTGGGTCGCGGAGTAGAGGTGGACGGGGATGCTGACCAGTCCGAAGCTGATCGTCCCCTTCCAGGTGGTCTGCATGGTTCCCACTGTGCGCGCGTTCGGCCGGATCGGCCACTTGCTCCGGCAGGGCCCTGGCGGGTTCCCGCCAGCATGACGCTGCGTCAGATTTGAGCCTTTCCCGCCACTTCTCCACCCACCCTGACCTGGCCTTTTGTGTCCGGTGAGCGAACAGTTATCTCTCAGCTGTTCCGATACCCGGGCGTAGAAGTTAGGTTGCACCGCAATGCGCGGGTCTGTCCCCCACCCTCCGGCACGACGAGCCGAGGGTCATGCCGCGCCGGAAAGGCAGAAGGCACCCTCCATGAGTGCGGACACCACCAAGCAGGCGGCGGACACCACCCAGGTCCCCCACCAGCTCGGCCCGGTCGGACACGGCGGCGACGGCCACCTGAAGGCCGGGCTCAAGAACCGGCACCTGTCGATGATCGCGATCGGCGGCGTGATCGGCGCCGGCCTGTTCGTCGGCTCCGGGGCGGGCATCGCCTCCACCGGTCCCGGCATCCTCCTCTCCTACACCCTGGCCGGCGTGCTGGTGGTGCTGGTGATGCGGATGCTCGGCGAGATGGCGGCGGCCGACCCGCAGAGCGGCTCGTTCTCGGCGTACGCGGACCGCGCGCTGGGCCGCTGGGCCGGCTTCACCATCGGCTGGCTGTACTGGTTCTTCTGGGTCGTGGTGCTCGCCGTCGAGGCGACGGCCGGCGCCAAGATCCTCAACCACTGGGTGCCGGGCGTGCCGCAGTGGGGCTGGGCCCTGATCGTGATGGCGGTGCTGACCTCCACCAACCTGTTCTCGGTCGCCTCCTACGGCGAGTTCGAGTTCTGGTTCGCCGGGATCAAGGTGGTGGCGATCGCCGCGTTCCTGGTGATCGGCACCCTCGCCGTCTTCGGCGTACTGCCGGACACCCACGCGGTCGGAGCCAGCAACCTGACCGGCCACGGCGGCTTCCTGCCGCACGGCGTGGGCGCGGTGTTCACCGGCATGCTCACGGTCGTCTTCGCCTTCATGGGCAGCGAGATCGTCACCCTGGCGGCCGGCGAGTCCGAGGACCCGGAGAAGGCGGTCAGCAAGGCCACCAACAGCGTGATCTGGCGGATCGGGATCTTCTACCTGGGCTCCATCCTGCTGGTGGTGACCCTGCTCCCGTGGGACTCCGCCGCGGTGAAGGACAGCCCGTACGTGGCGGTGCTCGACCACGTGGGCATCCCGCACGCGGGCCAGGTGATGGACGTGATCGTGCTGACGGCGGTGCTCTCCTGCCTCAACTCCGGGATGTACACCGCCTCCCGGATGGCCTTCTCGCTCGGCCGGCGCGGCGACGCCCCGAAGGTCTTCGCGACGGTGAACTCGCGCGGCGTGCCGATGGTGGCCATCCTCTCCTCGGTGGTCTTCGGCTTCATCGCGGTCTTCTTCAACTACACCTCGCCGAACACCGTGTTCGCCTTCCTGCTGAACTCCTCCGGTGCGATCGCGCTCTTCGTCTGGCTGGTGATCTGCGCGACCCAGCTGCGGATGCGCAAGATCATCGAGCGTGAGATGCCCGAGCGGCACACCGTCCGGATGTGGCTGTACCCCTATCTCACCTGGGTGGCCATCGGCATGATCGGCTTGGTCGTGGTGTACATGTTCACCGACCCCGACGGACGCAAGCAGATGTACCTGTCGCTGGTGGCCGCGGCGATCGTGCTCGGTGCCTCGGCCGTGGTGGGCCGGCGCCGGCGGGCGGCGGTGGCGGCGGGGTCCTGAACCCGTCCGCCCCCGCGCGGGAACGCCGGGCCCGGGAGCCGTTGCGGAGGCTCCCGGGCCCGGTGCCGTTCCATGCCCGGACGAGGGCGGTCGGCCGGACGGCCCGCCGCGCGGCGGACTGCGGACTGCGGACCGGTGGCGGTAGACCGATGACCGGCGACCGGCCGGTCACGCTGCGTCGATGTCGGCGCCGCGGACGTGTGAGCCCGCCCACAGGGGGTTTCGCATCTACGGTCCTGGATAGTTGTCGCACTCCGCCCGTGCCGCCCCCGACACCGACCGTCACTCCCGGGCCGCCCGCCCGGACACCGGGCCCGCCCCGAAGAACCCAGGCCATGGAGCCTTCCGGCCCCACCTTCCGTCGGCGACCCCCACCCTCGACCCTCGAACATCAAAACCGGACAAAGCGCCACAAACACACCGGCACGCCGAGCCGCAAGCGCCCGCTCGGCCACTACTCGTCGTAGTAGCGAACCCTTTTGCCACCCGTCCCCGGCCCTGCCAAGAATGGCCCGTCGCCAGGCAGCGTCGGCCGGCCCCGTCCGCCGTGCGCAGCCCGCCCGCCCCGCCGCTCTCGGCCGGGGCGCCACGGCCGTCCCGGACGGCCGCGCGGGCCCCGCTCACCCGGAGCCCGTGCGATGCCCCGCGCCCAGTGCCCCGGCACGGCCCCCGACGGAAAAGGACCGCCCGCTCCATGCAGCTCAGTCATGCCCGCCGCAACTCCCTGATCACCGGCGTCGCCACCCTCGTGGTCGCGAGCGCCGCCACCGCCGCGCTCGCCATCCCGCAGGCCGGGAACACCGCCGAGGCCGCCGCCCCCGCGGCCGCCGTCTCGGTGGACGGCAAGCCGGTGGCCGACCAGGCGCAGGCCGACACCGCTGCCGCTGCCCAGCAGGCCGCCCAGGACGCCCAGGCGGCCCAGGAGGCCCAGGCGAAGGCCGATGCGGACGCCAAGGCCCAGGCCGACGCCCAGGCGCAGGCCGCGGCCGACGCGAAGGCCCAGGCGGACGCCAAGGCCCAGGCCGACGCCGCCGCCTCCCGCTCGCAGCAGCGCCAGAGCCTCGCCGCCCCGACCGGCACCCCGCAGCAGATCGCCGCCCAGATCGTGCCGGCCGGCCAGCTGCAGTGCTTCAGCAACATCGTGGCCCGCGAGAGCAGCTGGAACCCGATGGCCGTCAACGCCTCCTCCGGCGCCTACGGCCTGGTCCAGGCGCTGCCGGGCACCAAGATGGCCTCGGCCGGCTCGGACTGGAAGACCAACCCGGCCACCCAGATCAAGTGGGGCCTGGACTACATGAACTCCCGCTACGGCAGCCCGTGCGGCGCCTGGGCGTTCTGGCAGAGCCACCACTGGTACTGAGCCGCCCGGCTCCGGCCCTCCCGCGCACCCGCCCCGGGCCCGCGACGCACCCCGCGTCGCGGGCCCGGCGCGCGTCCGGCCCGGTGCGTCCCACCTGGCGTGGACGCGTCCGGAAGGCGGCGTGAAGATATGGCGTACGCTCGTACGATTTGCCACTGATTGCTCGTAATTACGCACCGTCAGCCCTTTGCCACGGTTCGCGCGCCCTCTTACGCTCCGGCGTCATGCCCTCACCCCTGATCAGCGTCGTGCTCACCGCCTACGACCAGCACGGACAGCTCGCCGACTGCCTGGACTCGCTGCTCGCCCAGACCCTGGCCGACGTCGAGGTGATCGTGGTCGCCGACCGCTCCCCCGAGACCGCGGGCGGGCTCGCCGACGCCTACGCGGCCCGGGACCCCCGGGTGTCGGTGCTGCACCTGAACGCGGCCGTCGGGGTCGGGGTGAGCCGGAACGCGGGCGCGGCGCGGGCCACCGGCGAGCACCTGCTGTTCCTCGACGCCGACCACCTGCTGCCCCGGGACGCCCTCCAGGCGCTCGCCGACCGGCTCCGGCAGACCGGCCCGGTCGACGTCCTGCTGTTCGGCCACTCCCGCCGCCACAACGACCGCGACTGGCCGGGCGGCGCCGAGGCCCTGCTCGCCGAGGCCGGCCCCGAGCCCTTCGCCCCCTTCGACCGGCCCGAGCTGTTCGGCGCGCCCCCGCTGGTCTGGGACCGGCTGATCCGCCGCGGCCACTGGGAGGACCTCGGGCTCGCCTTCCCCGACGGCCGCTACGAGGAGATCCCGGTGGTGCACGCGGCGCTGCTCGGCGCCCGCACGGCCGCCGTCCTGGCCCGCGAGTGCGTCCAGCTGCGCCGCCGGGAGACCGTCCACCCGGCCGGCGGGCCGGGCAGCAGCGTGTTCGACCTCTTCGAGCAGTACGAGCGCAGCTTCGCCCTGCTGGAGGACCAGCCCCACCTGTACGCCGTCCGCGACGCCCTGTTCGTCCGGATGATCCGGCACTACCTGTTCGTCTTCGACCTCGCCGGCTGCGTCACCCGCGCCGAACGCCCCCAGTTCTTCCACCGCGCCGCCGAGCACCACCACCGCTTCCAGCCGCCCGGCCACCGCAAGCCGGCCGGCCGCGAGGGCATCAAGTTCTCCCTGCTGGCCGGCGGCGCCTACCCGGCCTTCGAGGTCGCCAAGCTCTCCCACATCGCCCGCGGCACCCTCACCGGCCGCAAGTAGCCCGGTGGGCGGGCGCGGTGCCGCCCCTAGCCGCCATCGCGGCGGCGATCCGGCGGGCGCGCTCGGCCCACACCCCGGCGGGCAGCGGCGGCAGCACGTCCATCCACAGCGGCAGGGTGGAGCCGCGCAGCTGCGTCAGGCCCTCCGGCCGGGCGATCAGCCACAGGTGCAGGTGGGCGCCACCGTCGCCCCAGCGGTTCACGTGGACCCGGCCGATGCCGCCCAGCGACAGCACGGCCCGCTCCACCCGCTGGAGCATCGGGCCGAGCCGGGTGGACAGCTCGGCCGGCAGGTCCAGCAGGTCGTGGTGGGCGCGCGGCTGGAGCAGCACGGTGGCGGGCAGGCCGCTGGGGGCGTCGGCGCCGCTCAGCCGCCAGTGCTCGTCGGTCCAGAGGAAGTCGGAGTCCGGGCGGGCGCACTGCCCGCAGCTCTCCGGACCGTCCTCGCCGTGGCGGGGCGGCTCGGGCAGGACCGGTGACTGGAGCACCCGGACCGTCAGCTCGCCCTCGTACGGGAAGATGTCCCAGAACGGCGCGCCGTCGGTCGGGACGGCCGGGCGCTCGCCGATCGGCAGCCGGGCGAGGTAGGCGTCGGGATTGGCCGGGTCCGCGGAGTCGTTGATCACGACGGCCGAGCCCGTCACATGACACCCCGTCGGCGGTAGCCCGGTCGTGCCCCGCATCGGTGCGGCGCCCCGGCTGCGATCATCGGCGGAGTCCACTTCCTGGGAGGCCCTGTTGACATCCTCCCCGCCCTAGAGGACGGGGATTCCTCCCGCGCCTGCGGCACGGTCACCCGTGGTCCGAAGGTCACCGAGGTGGGTTCCCCGTTCAACGGGCCGTGCCTGGCGTGGGATCGCCACGCCAGATCTGACCGGTCCTCCAGAGGCGTTTAGCCTGTCCGCCTGCCCGGCGGCCAGGATGTTGCGAGCAGCGTTGAGGTCACGGTCATGGAGAACACCGCACACCTGACAGGCCCACTCGCGTACGTGCAGGGGCTTGGGTCCGTCGCGGTGTCCGCAGTCCGAGCAGAGCTGGGAGGACGGGAACGCGCGGTGCACGATCCCGACATGGCGTCCGTACCGGGCGGCCTTCTCCTCAAGAAGGCGCCGGAAGGTGGCCCATCCGGCGTCGTGGACGGACTTGGCCAGACGGCCACGGCCAAGGCCACGTACGTTCAGATCCTCCAGGTACACCGCTTGGGTTTCGCGGATCAACTTGGTGGTCTGTTTGTGCAGCCAGTCCATGCGGGTGTCGGCCACCTTGGCGTGCGCCCGGGCGACCTTCCGGCGGGCCTTGGCCCGATTCTTCGATCCCTTGGCCTTGCGGGACAGTTCCCGCTGCGCAGCCTTGAGTTTCCTCTCCGCCTTGCGGAGGAAGCGGGGGTTGTCGATCACGCTGCCGTCGGAGAGGACGGCGTAGGTGGTCAGCCCGAGGTCGATGCCGACCTCGGCATCGACCTCGGGCAGGTGCTCGGGTTCGACGTCCACGACGAAACTGGCGTAATACCGCCCGGCCGCATCCAGCACGATCGTCACGGACGACGGGTCGGCAGGCAGTGCCCGCGACCACTTCACCCGTACATCGCCGATCTTCGCCAGGTTCAGCTTCCCATTGCCCCGGATGCGGAACCCGTTGAGGGTAAAGCGCAGAGACTGCCGACTGTCCTTGCGCGACTTGAACCGCGGAAGCCCGACCGGCCGACCGGCGCGCTTGCCGGATACCGAGTCGAAGAAGTTCCGGTACGCGGTGTCCAGATCCCGCAGGGACTGGATCAGCGGATCCACCCCGACCGAGGCCAGCCACGCCCGCTCAGGGGTCTTCTTCGCCGCCGTGATCACCTGCTTCTGCAAATCGGTGCTCTTGGGGTAGGGCAGGCCGCCCTTACGGGCTTCCTTTCGCGCCGCGAGGGCGTCGTTGTACACCACCCGCGCACACCCGAACGTCCGGACGAGCGAAGCACGCTGACCTGCCGTCGGGTAGATGCGATACGAGTACCGAAGATGCACCGGATCAACCTACCGACAGGCACTGACAACGGCCCACGTCGGCGCCCCCGAGGATCACTCCGCCGCTTCGCGGCTCCGGGCCAAGCCCCCATTCCTCCCCGGCCCGAAGGCCGGAGCAACCTGGGAGATCAAAGGTGAGCCGTCCCTCTACCGTCCCCGGGGCCGAACTGGCCCGCGAACTGGCCGCCGTACTGCGCGGGGAGGTCCGTTTCGACGCCGCCGAGCGCACGGTGTACAGCCACGACGCCTCCAACTACCGGCAGCTGCCGCTCGGTGTGGTCAAACCCGCGGACCCGGACGACGTGCGCACCGCGCTGGCACTGTGCCGGGAATACGGCGTGCCGGTGGTGGCCCGCGGGGCCGGGACGAGCGTCGGCGGGCAGGCGATCGGCCCCGGTGCGGTGGTCCTGGACTTCCGCCGCCACCTCGGCGCGGTGCTGGAGGTCGACGCCGAGGCCCGCACCGCCCGCGTCCAGCCCGGCACCGTGCTGGACGACCTCCAGCGCGCCGCCCGGCCGTACGGGCTGCGCTTCGGCCCGGACCCGTCCACGCACAGCCGCTGCACCCTCGGCGGCATGATCGGCAACGACTCCTGCGGCTCCCACTCGCTCGCCTGGGGCCGCACCGCCGACAACGTGGAGCGGCTGGAACTGCTGCTCGCCGACGGCACCGAACTGACCGTCGGCGGGCGGCTCACCGCCGCCGAGCGCGCGGCGCTGACGCACCTGCCCGGCCGGGCCGGCCGACTGCACCGCGAACTCCAGGAGTTCACCGACCGCAACCTCGCCGTCATCCGGCAGGGCATGCCGCAGCTGCCCCGCCGCACCTCCGGCTACCCGCTGGACGCGCTGCTGCCCGAACACGGCCACGACCTGGCCCGGGCACTGACCGGCACCGAGGGCACCTGCGCGCTGCTGCTGGGCGCCACCGTCCGACTGGTCGAAGACCCGCCCGCCCGCGCCCTCGTGGTGGCCGGCTACCCCGACGAGGGCGCCGCCGCCGACGCCGTCCCCGCGCTGCTGCCGTACGGTCCGCTCACCGCCGAGGGCATGGCCGCCGACCTGATCGCCGCCCTGCTCGCCGCCGGCCCGCGCCCGCCCGCCCTGGACCGGCTGCCCGCGGGCGGGTGCTGGCTGTTCCTGGAGACCGGCGGCGCCACCGCACTGGCGGCCTACCAGGCGGCCCGCCGACTGGCCGACGCGGTGCGCCGGGAGCCCGCGGCCACCGTCGCCCTGGTCACCGACCCGGTCGAGCAGCGCCAGCTGTGGGCCGTCCGGGAGGCCGGCGCCGGGATCGTCACCCGCCTGCCCGGCGGCGGCCAGGCCTGGCCCGGCTGGGAGGACTCCGCCGTCCCGCCCGAACGGCTCGGCGACTACCTGCGCGGCCTGCGCGCCCTGCTGCGCCGGCACGGCCTGCACGGCGTGCCGTACGGGCACTTCGGCGACGGCTGCGTGCACCTGCGGATCGACTTCCCGCTGGACCGGCCGCACGGGGCCCCGGTCTTCCGGGAGTTCCTGGAGCAGGCGGCCGACCTGGCGGTCTCGTACGGCGGTTCACTCTCCGGCGAGCACGGTGACGGGCAGGCCCGGTCCGAGCTGCTGCCGCGCATGTACCCGCCCGAAGTCATCGCCCTGTTCGGCGAGTTCAAACGGATCTGGGACCCGGAGAACCTGCTCAACCCGGGCGCCCTGGTCGACCCCCGCCCGCTCGACGCCGACCTGCGCTTCGTCACCGCCCCGCGCCGCCCGCTGCCGCTGGCCCTGCCGTACGAGCAGGACGGCGGCAGCCTCACCAGGGCGGTGCACCGCTGCGTGGGCGTCGCCAAGTGCGTGGACCCGACCACCGGGGTGATGTGCCCGAGCTACATGGCCACCGGCGAGGAGCGGCACTCCACCCGGGGCCGGGCCCGGCTGCTCGCCGAGATGCTGCGCGGCGACGCCGTGCCGGACGGCTGGCGCTCGGCGGAGGTGCGGGAGGCCCTGGACCTCTGCCTGAGCTGCAAGGGCTGCGCGAGCGACTGCCCGGTGCACGTCGACATGGCGACCTACAAGACCGAGTTCCTGTACCAGCACTACCGGCGCCGGCCCCGCCCGCTCGCCCACTACTCGATGGGCTGGCTGCCACTGTGGCTGCGCATGGTCGCACCGGTACCTGCGGCCGCCAACACGCTGGCCCGCTCCCGGGCCGGCGCCCTGCTCAAACGGCTCGGCGGGATCGACCGGCGCCGGGTGCTGCCGGTCCTCCCGCCCGAGACCTTCACCCGCTGGTACCGGCGCCACCGCGCCACCCGCCCCGCCCCGGCGGGCGCCCGGCCGGTCCTACTGTGGCCGGACACCTTCTCCGACCGCCTCCAGCCCGACGTCCTGCGCTCGGCCGTCGAGGTGCTGGAACACCTGGGCTTCGACGTCCGACTGCCCGACGGGCCGGTGTGCTGCGGCCTCACCTGGTACTCCACCGGTCAACTCGGCACCGCCCGGCGGGTGTTGCGGCGCAGCCTGGCGGCCCTGGCGGCCACCGGGCTCCCGGCCGACACCCCCGTGGTCGGCCTGGACCCCAGCTGCACCGCCACCCTGCGCGAGGACCTGCCCCGACTCCTCGGCGCGGAAGGCCGCCCACTCTCCCAACGGACGCGCACCTTCGCCGAGTTCATCGACGAGTACGCCCCGGAGGCGCCGCTCCCCCCGGTCCGGCTGGAGGCCGTCACCCAGACCCACTGCCACCAGCACGCGGTGCTCGGCAGCGCCGCCGACCGCCGGGTCGAGGCCCGACTGGGCCTGGACAACCGGGTACTGGACTCCGGCTGCTGCGGGCTGGCGGGCAACTTCGGTTTCGAACGGGGGCACTTCGAGGTGTCCCGGGCGATCGCCGAGCGCGTCCTGCTGCCCGAGGTCCGGGCCGCCGGGCCCGACACCGTGGTACTCGCGGACGGGTTCAGCTGCCGCACCCAGATCGCCCAACTGGCCGACGGGCGAAGGGCCCTGCACCTGGCGGAGCTGATCGCCCGGGGGCTGCGGGAGCAGTCTTCGGAATGAGCTAGGCGTGCTCGGCGAGGAAGGCCCCGGCGTGAGCGGCGGCCTCCTCCCGGGTCGGGTGGCCGGCGGCCGCCTCGCCGCTCACCCCGTCGGCGCCGACAGCCGTCCAGTGCCAGCCGTCGGCGGCCCGGTCCGCGGCCAACTCGAATGTTCCGCCGAACAGTTCGAGCGAGCCGGGCCGGGCCGCCGGACGGCTGACGGCCTCCGGCCACTTCTTCCGGGCGCCCTGCCGGGTGATGCCCCAGGCGGCGCCCAGCTGCTCGTAGCTGGCGCCGTAGGAGCCGGCGGTGGCGGCCGCGGTCGCGGCAAGTCGCTTGACCTCACCGTCAGGCAGCCAGCACGGAGAGGGCGATCTCGGCCGGATCGGCGTGCCACATCCGCTCCTCGGGCAGCCCGGTCGCCCGGGCTCGCACGGCGGCGGCGACGGGATTGAGCGCGTCGAGGAGGGCCTTGGCCAGTTCGGCCTGCTCCTCGGTGGTGATCTCCACAGCAGTCATGGCGACAACCACAGTTACCAACAGGGTCGACGACAACCAAAGTTACCGCCCGAATCGATCCGGCCCGAGCGGCGACTTCGCGCCCCGCCTCTCGGGCGCGAACGGGGCCCCGAAGGCGAGCCCGCGGTAGCCGACCACCAGCGCCTCCCCCAGGAAGCCCACGCCGATGGAGAGTTGGACCGGACGGGCGTCCGCCGCCAGGCCGCCGCGCTCGGCGAGCAGCGCGAAGCCCGCCATCGCGGCGAGCGAGACCACGGCCACCAGGAAGGTCCGCCCGGTGTAGCGCTGCCACAGCACGCCCCCCCGTTCGTACACCCGGATGGTGGCGCCGCGCAGCGCGCCGAGGGCGACACCGAGCGCCGCACCGGCGCCGATCCAGCCGCAGTCGCCCGCTCCGAGGCCGTGCCGCTGCGACAGTGCCCACAACCCGAGGGCGGTGAGCACCACCGGCGGCGCGAAGAGGTCCCGCGCGTTGAGCGGTTCACCGCGCAGCCGCCGGACCACCACCACGACCACCACGACCCCGATCAGTGCCACGTGCACCCAGTTGCCCATCCCCGCCCCACTCCCCGATTTTTATAGCTCGACCGTGCTAAATCAGCTCCGGCAGCAATGTAGCTCGCCCGTGCTATAACGGCAACATGCCGAAGATCGTCGACCCCGTCGAACGCCGCCAGGCCGTCGCCGACGCCGTCCTGCGCGTCGCCGCCCGGGAGGGCCTGGAGCACGCCTCACTGCGCAACGTCGCCGAGGAGGCCGGACTCGCCGTCGGCTCGGTCCGCCACTACGTCGCCGGCAGCTCCGAGCTGATGCTCTTCGCGATGCAGGAACTGGCCCGTCGGATCGACGCCCGCGTCCGCACCCACGCCCGCGCCCTGCTCGACCCGGAGCCCACCCCCGGGACCGACCGGCGCGAGCAGACCGCCCGACTGCTCGCCGAGACCCTCCCGCTGGACGCCCGGCGCCGGGAGGAGTCCGCACTCTGGCTCTCGTTCGTCACCGCCGCCCGCACCCGGCCCGAACTACGACCCCGCGCCGCTGAGTTGCAGGCCGGTCTGGACGAACTGGTGCGGCGCGTCCTGGTCGAGACCGAGCGCTCCGGCGCGCTGCTCCCCGGCCTCGACCTCGACGTCGAGACCCGCCGGCTCTCCGCCCTGCTGGACGGCCTCACCCTGCAAGCCGTCCAGCACCCCGACCTGGTCGGCCCGGACGCACTGCGCGCGGTGCTGCGCCGCCACCTCGACACCCTGGCGAGCGGCTGACCACGCGCCGAGGAACTCGCCACCCGGGCGAGCCCGGTCCACGCGGTGGGCCGACGGCGCCCGGCGCCCGAGGCCGGTTCCGGCCGGGTCAGCCCTGCAGCGCCTCCTTCTTCGGCGCCGCCTCGGCGCAGACCGCCGACACGAACTCCGCGAGCCGGGCCTGCGGCAGCCCGCGGGCGATGTCGGCCTCGCTGATCATGCCGACCAGCTTGTGCTCCGGGTGGTTGATCACCGGCAGGCGGCGCACCTGGTACTGCTCCATCACCCGCAGCACCTGCTCGCAGTCCTCGTCCGCCTCCACCGTCATCGGCCGGCCGAGCGCCAGTTCACCCGCCGTCACCTCGGACGGATCACGGCCCTCCGCGACGCAGCGCAGCACGATGTCGCGGTCCGTCACGATGCCCAGCAGCCGGTCGTTCTCCCCGCAGATGGGCAGCGCGCCCACGTGTCGTTCCCGCATGATCCGGGCGGCGGCGGCGAGCGTCTCGTGCTCGCGGATGCACTCCGCCCCCGGGTGCATGATGTCGCTGGCGATGGTCATGGTCCGCCTCCTGGCCTGGCTTCCAGCCCCTCGTCCATCCTGGTCCGACCGGGTGACCCACGCCACCGGGCCCGGGCGGGCCCGGTGGCGCTCAGGACGCCGCCCCGGGCTCGGCGCGCTCCGTCGGGCCGGGGGCCTCCGGGTCCGCCCCGTCCGAACCCAGCCCGTCCAGCTCCGCTCCGTCCAGCGGCGACGCGTTCAACAGCTTCTCCAACGGCGGCAGTTCGTGCCGGGGCCGCTCGTGCGGGAGCTCCTCCTCCGGCACCTCCCCGCGCTCCACCGCCTGCTCCGCGGACTTCGCGGCGGCGGCGACCGCGGCGGCCGCCAGCAGGTCCCGCTGCTGGGACTCCGTCGCGCTGTCCAGGAACCGCAGCAGCTCCACCGGGAACGGCAGCACCAGCGTCGAGTTCTTCTCCGCCGCCACCTCCACCACGGTCTGCAGCAACCGCAGTTGGAGCGCCGCCGGGGTCGCGCTCATCACCGCCGCCGCCTCCGACAACCGGGCCGAGGCCTGGAACTCGCCGTCCGCCGTGATGATCCGCGCCCGCCGCTCCCGCTCGGCCTCCGCCTGGCGCGCGATCGAGCGCTTCATCGACTCCGGCAGGGCGACGTCCTTGATCTCCACCCGGTCGATCTGGATGCCCCAGCCCAGCGCCGGGCTGTCGATCATCAACTCCAGCCCCTGGTTGATCGGTTCGCGGTTGGCCAGCAGGTCGTCCAGCTCGCTCTTGCCGATGATCGACCGCAGCGAGGTCTGCGCGACCTGGGAGATCGCGAAGTTGTAGTCCTGCACGTTGACCGTCGCCTTGACCGGGTCCTCGACCCGGAAGTAGACCACCGCGTCGACCCGCACGGTCACGTTGTCCCGGGTGATGCCCTCCTGCGCGGGAATCGGCATCGTCACGATCTGCACGTTCACCCGGCGCAGCCGGTCCGCGATCGGCATCAGCGCGACCAGCCCCGGCTCGCGGATCTCCTCGCGCACCTTGCCGAAGCGGAACACCACGCCCTTCTGGAACTGCTGGACCACCCGGATGCTCAGCCCCGCCCAGATCGCCCCCAGCCCGGCCAGCCCCCCGAGCGCCCCCAGCACCGCATCGACGATCATCGCGGCCTCCTCGCGGCCTCCGCGCACACCGGCGCGTCCGGCCACCGCCGACCGAACCGGGCCGGGAGCCACCGGAGCAACTGCTTCAACGCTACGCCTGCGCGGACAAGGCCGGATCGAACGTCCTGAACCACAGGACACTCCCCGGGCCGCACGCCCTAGGATCGGGCCCATGCAGCCGGCCCCCGCCGATGACCCCGACGACCCCCGCCACCCGGCCGAGGCCGCCGCCCGCGCCACCGGACTCACCGTCCTCGACCGGGTCGTCACCGACTGCCGGGCCTGCCCCCGGCTGGTCGCCTGGCGCGAGGAGGCCGCCCGCACCAAGCGCCGCGCCTACCAGGACTGGGACTACTGGGCCCGGCCGATCCCCGGTTTCGGCCCGCCCGACGCCCCGCTCGTCCTGGTCGGTCTCGCCCCCGCCGCCCACGGCGGCAACCGCACCGGCCGGATCTTCACCGGCGACCCCTCCGGCGACCTCCTCTACGCGGCCCTCCACGAGCTCGGGCTCGCCAACCGCGCGGAGTCCGTCCGGCACGGCGACGGCCTGGAGCTGTACGGCGTCCGGATCACCGACCCGGTGCGCTGCGCCCCGCCCGACAACAAGCCCAGCACCGCCGAACGCGACACCTGCCGCCCCTGGATCACCCGCGAACTGCAACTGCTGCGCCCCACCGTGCGGACGGTCGTCGCCCTCGGCGGCTTCGCCTGGCAGGCGGTGCTGCCGGTGCTCGCCGACGCCGGCTGGACCGTGCCCCGACCGCGCCCGGCCTTCGGCCACGCCGCCCTGGCCACCCTCCCCGCCCGGGACGGCGGCCCCGACCTGCGGCTGTACGGCTGCTACCACGTCAGCCCGCGCAACACGAACACCGGCCGGCTGACCACCGCGATGCTCCGCGACCTGCTCCGCGAGGCGGCCGTCTCGGCGGGGCTCAGCCCCCATTAGGGCGTGGCCCCGCACGGCACGGGTCAGTCGAACCGCCGGGTGGCCGTGATCCCGCCGTCCACCGGCAGGGTCACGCCCGCCACGTACGAGGCCCGGTCGCTGAGCAGCCAGGCCGCCGCCTCCGCCACCTCGGTGTCCAGGCCCGGGCGGCCCAGCGGGGTCGAGCGGGCGACCAGGGCGGCGAACTCCGGGCCCGCCGCGAAGTACTCCTCCGTCCCGGGGGTGCGGACCACCCCGGGCGCGACGGCGTTGACCCGGACGCCGTACCGCGCGTAGTCGGCGGTGGCCGCCTTCACCAGGCCGGTCAGTCCGTGCTTGGCGGCCTGCTGGGCGCCGTCGCCGAAGCCCCCGACCAGCGCGCCCACCCCGGAGTTGAGCACCACCGAGCCGCCGCGGCCGGCCGCCGCCATCGCCCGCAGCTGGGCGCGCAGGCAGAGCCAGGTGCCCCGCAGGTTGAGCGCGTGGGTGTCGTCCCACTCGGCCTCCGAGCGTTCGGCGAGCGGAGCGGGCGGCAGGCCGTTGCCCGCGTTGTCGAAGGCCGCGTCCAGCCGGCCGAAGGCGGTCAGCGCCGCGTCCACCGTCCGCTGGGCGCCCTCGGCGGTGGTCAGGTCGGCGGCCACCGCCACCGCCTCCCCGCCGGCGGCCCGCAGTTCGGCGGCCAGCGCCTCCACCTCCGGCGCGGAGCGGGCGGCCAGCACCAGCAGCGCGCCCTCCCGGGCGAGCAGCCGGGCGGCGGTGGCGCCGATGCCCCGCCCGGCACCGGTGACGATCGTGACCTTGTCGTCGAGAAGTCCCATGCGGCGAGCCTGCCGCCACCCCCGCCGGCCCACCAGCGGCCGGTCGTACCCCGGACCGCCCAGCCAGGGACCGCCCAGCCAGGGACAGCCCGGTCCTGGTTGGGCCGGCCTGGCTGTGGCAGCCTGGCGCGCATGCCCGAGACCCCGCTGGGCGCGTTCCTGCGCGCCCGCCGTGCCCGACTCGCGCCCGCCGAAGCGGGCCTGCCCGCGGCCGGCCGCCGCCGCACCCCCGGGCTGCGCCGCGAGGAGGTCGCCGCCCGCGCCGGGATCTCGGCCGACTACTACGCCCGGCTGGAACAGGGCCGCCAACGGGTGCCCACCGGCCCGGTCCTGGACGGTCTCGCCGAGGCCCTGCACCTGAGCGGCCCGGAGCGCGCCTACCTGCACCGGCTGGCCGTACGGCGCGACCGTACGACGCCGCCCGCCACCGGCCCCTCCACCGGCCCCTCCACCGACCCGGCCGTCCCCGCGGCCACCCTGGCCCTGCTGGAGACCCTGGACGCCGCCCCCGCCTTCGTCACCGGCCCGACCTTCGACCTGCTGGCCTGGAACCGGCCCGCCGCCCTGCTGCTGGCCGGGCCGGAGCGGCGGCCGCCGCACGAGCGCAACCTGCTCTGGCAGGTCTTCTGCTGCCCGTACCGGGACCGCTCGCCGGGCAACACGGCCGCCGACCGCTCGATCGGCGCCGACCTGGTCGCCTCCCTGCGCGCCCAGCACGCCGACCGCCCCCGCGACCGGAACCTGCTCGCCCTGGTCGGCCGGCTCTCCACGGCCAGCCCGGAGTTCGCCGCGCTCTGGGACCACCACCGGGCCGCCCCGCCCGGCCCCGGCCGCCTCCACGTCCGCCACCCCGCGCTGGACACCGCCGTCCTCGACTACACCGTGCTGCCGCTCCCCGAGGAGGGCCGCCACGTCTTCGCCTTCCTCGCCCCACCGGACAGTCCCACCCGCCGCGCCTTCGCCGCCGCGCGCGGGAGCACCGGCACCGCCCCGGCCCTCGACGACGCCACTGGCTGATCCGATCCGACGTACCGGCACGCCCTACTCGAACCGCGTCAGCTTCCGGCCCGCCGCCCCCGCCCACACCTGCGGCAGCCGGGCCCGGGCGGCCTCCGCCGCCGCCAGCTGGCCCGCGTAGAGCACCCCGCAGGCGAAGGGCTCGCCGGCCGCCGCGGGCCGGGACGCCAGGGCCGCGGCGGCGACCACCGCGTCCTGGTGCTCGCCCAGCACCTCCTGGACGGCCTTCATCCGCTCCGCGTACCGCTCCGCCGCCGCGCCGACCGCGGGTGCCGCCGTCTCCCCGGCGTAGCGGGCCCGCTTGGCGGCCTTGCGGGCCTCGTGCAGGGCGCCGTCGCGTTCCGCGGGGCCGGCCGCGAGGGCGGTGTGCACCCGGGCGGCGGTGCGGCGCTGTTCGCGGGCCGCGATCCGGGAGAGCTCGGGGCCGGCGGCCCGGGCCGCGCGCGGGCGCAGCGGCGGGTCGGCGAGCAGGGTGGTCAGGGCTTCGGTCAGCGCCCGGCGGCGGGGGCTGTCGAGGGCGGCGACCACCTCGGGCCGGGCCCGGCGGTACTCGGCCGCGCCCCACTCCCGCAGCGACCCGGCGACCCGTTCCGGCCCGCAGGCCTCGGGCAGTGCGCAGGCCCGGGCGGCCAGCCGTTCGGCGAGCACCTCGCTGTCCCGGGCCCGCCCGAGGGTGGCGCCCAGCCAGCGCAGGTCGGCGACCAGGGTGTCGGTGGCGCCGGGGTCGAGGAGCCGGCGGAAGGTCCGCAGCGCGCTGCGCAGCCGTCGGCAGGCGACCCGCATCCGGTGCACGGCGTCGGGTTCGTCCGCCCGGACGGCGTCGTCCAGTCCGGCGAGCACCACCGCCTGGGCCTCGACGCGGTCGAGCAGCACCTCTCCGACCGTGGTCTCGGGCCTCGCCATGGACGCGCACCCCCTCGTCGGGGTCACCGGTGATGCCTTCCAGGGTAGGCACCGGGCGGCGGCTGTCGACCCCGCAGGGCCCGAGCGGGCACCGTCGCGGCCCGAGCGGGCACCGCCCGGGCTGTCAAGGGTCCTACGCGCCCTCGTGCCCGGCACGAGGGGCATGGCATACTCCGGAGCGTGCTGACCTCCACCCATGCGACCAGGGCCCTGCGGGCCGCGGTGTTCACCGCGCTCGCCGTGCCGATGGCCGCGTTGGGCCAGGTGGTCATCACCGGTCGCCCGCTGTCGCTGTCGCTGGTGGCCACGGCGAGTGCCGTCGTCTTCCTGGTGGTGGCCGCGATGGCCGGCGGGGAACGCCGGCTGCTGCACATCACCGCCGTGATGGTGCCGGTCGAGCTGCTGCTGAACACCACCTTCAACCTGGGCCAGACCGCCTGTGGGCCGGTGCTCTCCGAGCACGTGTCCGCGCGCGGGGTGAACCTGCTGGTCTGCGGCGGCGGTTCGGTGGACGGCTCGCTGCTGGGCGGCCCGCTGGGGCACACCGGGGAACTGGCGCCCGCGGCGACCCAGTTGCTGCTCCTGGTGGTGCACCTGGCGATCGCGCTGGCCGCCTCGGCCTGGCTGCGGCTGGGCGACGCCGCGCTGTCCGGCCTGGCCCGGGCGCTGCGCGCGCTGCACCAGTCGCTGGCCCGCCCGCTGCGGGCGCTGCTCCTGCTGCTGCTCCCCGCCCCGGTGCGCCCGGTGCTGCGGGTGCCGCTGCCGGTGTCCGACCACGAGCGGCCGCGCCGCGAGGACGTGGTGCTGAGCCCGGCTCCCCGGCGTGGTCCGCCGGTTCTCGCGCCTGCCTGCTGAGCGCGTACCCCCTTCCGGCACCTGAGCGTGCACGGTTCCGTACGCCCGTGGGCAGTGCGCTCGACTCCGCGTCACTTGCCCCCGCCGCACCCGAGTGCGGCCACCCGCGCGCGCCCGCGCGCCGCGTACAGGAGTTGACTTCCCCATGGCTCAGGACAAGAACAAGAAGCGCGTCAGCGCCCGCGAGCGGATCCAGGAGGCGCAGCGCCGCGAGCAGCAGGCCGCCAAGCGCCGTCAGCTGATCGTCGTGTCGGTCTCCGCCGTCGTCGTGCTGGCGCTGGCCGGCGGTGTCGCGCTCGCGATCAACACCGGTTCGAAGAACGACGACAAGGCGGCCGCGGCCGCCTCCTCGGCCCCGCTGATCGTGCCGGCGAACGCCACCGGCCCGGACGGCACGGTGATCACCCTCGGCAAGGCCGACGCCCCGCACACCATGGAGGTCTACGAGGACTTCCGCTGCCCGGTCTGCAAGCACTTCGAGGCGGCGAACGGCCAGACCGTCAAGCAGCTCACCCAGGACGGCCAGATCAAGGTGGAGTTCCACCTGGCCGCCTTCCTGGACAAGAACCTCGGCGGCAAGGGCTCGCGCACCGCGCTGGCCGCCGCGGGCGCCGCGCTGAACGAGGGCGTGGACAAGTTCAAGGCCTTCCACGACGTGCTGTACGCCAACCAGCCGGACGAGCGCAGCGACGACTTCGGCGACACCAACCACCTGCTGGACCTGGCCGGCCAGGTGCCCGGGCTCAAGACGGACGCCTTCGTGAAGGCGGTCACCGACCGGACGTACGCGCCGTGGGCGGCGAAGGTGGCCGACGCGTTCAACAACAGCCAGGTGACCGGCACCCCGACGGTCAAGGTGGACGGCAAGACGATCAACCTGTTCGCGGGCAACACCACCGCCACGCCGGAGCAGTTCACCGCCCAGGTGAAGCAGGCCGCCGGCCTCCAGTAGGCCGCCCCGCACCACACCGCCCCGCACGGCACCACCGGCCCGGCCGAACTCCCGGCCGGGCCGGCTCCTCCCAGCCAGCCACCGGAGTGTGCTGTCATGACCGCCCCGACCACCGTGCACCCCTCCCCGTCCGTCCCCGACGCCGCCGGCCGTGGCCCGATCGGCGCGAGCCGGGCCCTCGCCCTCCTGCTGTTCCTCGGCGGACTGGTCGGGCTGGCCGCCTCGGCCGTCCTGACCTTCGACAAGCTCCGCATCCTGGAGAACCCGTCGTACGTCCCCAGCTGCAACATCAATCCGGTGATCAGCTGCGGCTCGGTGATGCGCACCGAGCAGGCGGAGGTCTTCGGCTTCCCGAACCCGCTGCTCGGCCTGGCCGCGTTCGGCGCGCTGGCGGCGATCGGGGCCGGGCTGCTGGCGGGCGCCGCGTACCGGCGCTGGTTCTGGCTGGGCCTGCACGCCGGGACGGCGCTGGGCGTGGTGTTCGTGCACTGGCTGATCGACCAGGCGCTGTACGAGATCGGCGCGCTGTGCCCGTACTGCATGGTGGTCTGGGCGACGGTGGTGGTGCTGTTCTGGTACGTCACGCTGCACAACCTGCGCTCCGGCGTGATCCCGGTCGGGCCCAGGGCGCGGGCGGTGGTCCGGGAGGCGGCGCGCTACCACTGGGCGCTGCCGGTGCTGTGGGCGGCGGTGATCGCGCTGCTGGTCCTGAGCCGGTTCTGGTACTACTGGAGCACCCTCCTCTGACCGGCCCGGTCAGCCCACGTACCCCGCCGAGTGCAGCAGTACGGCGGCGCCGGTGCGCCGGGCCTCCAGGGCCCCGGTGAGCCGGCGCGCCGCGCTGGGGTGCAGCAGGGCGGCCGCCCGGGCGGGGGTGAAGTAGCCGTGGTCGGCGATCTCCTCCGCCTGCAGCCGGATCACCGCGCCCCGCTCGACCGCACCGCCGTCGAACATGAAGTGCACGGCCGGGTGGGCGTGCCGGCCCTGGTCGGGGATCGCCTCGCGCCACTCCACCACCAGCAGCCGCAGCTCGCCCGCCGACAGCCCGGTCTCCTCCCGCAGTTCGCGGGCGGCGCACTCGGCGGGGCCCTCCCCCGGGT
Organism: Kitasatospora sp. NPDC056076; assembly: GCF_042266305.1. Classification (NCBI taxonomy): domain Bacteria; kingdom Bacillati; phylum Actinomycetota; class Actinomycetes; order Kitasatosporales; family Streptomycetaceae; genus Kitasatospora; species Kitasatospora sp. NPDC056076. The sequence continues at coordinate 223,864 of NZ_JBHJWG010000004.1, read as the reverse complement.
CCATCCCGCCGCCGGGGAACTGCCACTGGTCGCGGTAACTCGCTTTCAGCAGCAGGACCTTGCCGTCCTCGCCGGTGAGCAGCACACTGCAGCCGATGTAGGCGCGCAGTATCCGGGCGAGCCACTGTTCCTCCGTGAGTGCCCAGGTCTCCGTCATCGCGCCTCCTCCGCCGGCCGCTGCCCGTCCCGGTCACTCTGCCGCAACCGCCGCCCCGGCAAAGGCGGTTCGTACCTAATCCACCCGATCGGGTATCACCCGAAGACGGCTCGCCGGAAGGCGTTGCGCAGGTCGGTCAGCGGCTGGGTGTTCCGGTCGTGGTGCACCTTGTTGGTGAGCAGCAGGGCCCAGCGGCCCTGGCGGCGGGAGACCCAGCAGCCGGTGCCGGTGAAGCCGTAGTGGACGAAGGTGCCCTCGGCCGGGTCGGTGCCGGCGGCGACCAGCCAGGACAGGCCGCGCGCGGGGGCCAGGCCGCCGGTCTGTTCGCGCAGCGATGCGGTGATCCACCGCGCGCCCCACGGGAGTTCGGGCGGCGGGGCGAGCACGGCGGTGAGGAAGCAGGCCAGGTCGCGGGCGGTGGAGAAGACGCCGGCGTTGCCGGAGACGCCGCCGAGCAGCCGGGCGGAGGGGTCGTGGACGACGCCGTGCAGGTGGGCGCCGGTCGGCTCGTGCCACTCGGTGGGCGCCGTCCGGGCGGTGTCCGCGGCGCCGAGCGGCCCGTACCGGGTGTCGGTCATGCCGAGCGGCCGCCAGGTCCAGCGCTCGGCGAGGACGTCCAGCGGCGCGCCGCCGAGGTCCTCGACCAGGTAGCAGAGCAGCACGGCGGCGCGGTCGGTGTACTCCACGGCCGCTCCCGGCGCACGGTGCAGCGGGGCGGCCAGCACCCCGGCCCGGATCGCCGCCGACTCCCGCCCGTAGAGCTGCTCGAAGCGGGTGTACGGCAGCAACCCCGCCGTGTGGGCCATGAGTTGACGGACCGTCACGATGCCGACGGGCCGCCCGGCGGCGGGCGGCCACCAGCGGCCGAGCGGTTCGTCCAGCGGCAGCCGGCCGGACTGCCACAGCACTCCGGCGGCGGGCCAGAGCGCCACCACCTTGGTGAGGCTGGCGAGGTCGTACAGGGTGTCCGGCCCCGGCGCGAGCCGCGCGTACGGGCCCTGCCCGAGGGTGCCGTGACTGCCGCCGCCGAGGGCGCCCCCGGCGTCGCCGACGGCCCAGACCGCGCCCGCGCCGACGGCGCGCAGGCCGGCCAGGACCAGCCGGTCCAGCTCCCCGCCGGGCGCGGCCAGGGCGGGGAGGCGCTCCGCCTCGGGTGCTCGGTGGTCCACCCCGGGTGTCTACCCGGGGCGCCGGCCGCTCAGACCGCCGCGGGGAGTTCCTTGCCGAGGCAGATGCTCAGCGGGTGGTCCTTGTAGATGCCGAACTTGCGGATCGCCGTGTAGCCCTCGGAGCCGTACAGCGCGATGGCCTCGGGCTGCTCGCTGCCGGTCTCCAGGATGACGCGGGTGTGCCCGGCCTCGGCCGCGGTCTCCTCCAGGTGGTGCAGCACCGCCCGGGCCAGGCCCCGGCCGCGGGCGGCGGGGACCACGAACATCCGCTTGAGCTCGACGTCGCCGTCGCGCAGCCCGTCCGGGCCGGCCTGCTTGGCCCGCCAGCCGCCGCAGGCGACCGGCCGGCCGTCCAGGTAGGCGATCATGAACAGGCCGGCCGGGGCCTCAAAGTCCTCGGGGTGCATCACGGTCTCGTCCGGGTCGCCGTAGCGGCGGACGTACTCCTGCTGCACCTCCGCCGACAGGGCCTGCGCGTCGGGGTGGGCGTACCCGGTGATGCGGAACTCGACGGTGCTGGCGGCCTGCGCGGCGGTGCTCTCCATGGTCGAAGAGCCTACGACCTGCCCTTACTGAGACTCGAACCGGGCGAGCAGCTCGGTCTTGCCGAACATCGCGGCGGCGTCGACGGCGGACGGGACACCGGCCCTCGGGTCGGCGCCGCCGGCCAGCAGGGCGTCGACGACGTCCGAGCCGCCCTTGAAGACGGCCCCGGCGAGCGGGGTCTGGCCCTTGTCGTTGGCGCGGTTCGGGTCGGCGCCGCGCTGGAGCAGGGTTTCCACGGTGGCCGCGTGGCCGTGGTAGGCGGCCAGCATCACCAGGGTGTCGCCGCTGCCGTTGGTGAGGTCCGCGGAGACCCCGGCGTCGAGCGCGGTGGTCAGGGCGGCGGTGTCGCCGGCCCGGGCGGCGTCGAAGAGCTTCCCGGCGAGCGCGATCACCTCGGCGTCGGGGGCATCGGTCATGGCGGACTGCCTTTCCAGAGGGGTGACGAGGGCTCGTGCGTACCGCACCGTAGCGGCCGGCGCCGCCGACGGACCAGCGGGCGTCCGGATTCCGGACGGCGGCCCCACCGGCCCCGGGCGCGGTACGCCGTGCGGTACGACGTGCGGCCGCACGGGTTGCGCGGCCATTCGAGCGAACTTCCGGGACCCCCCGGAAACTTCCCACCCACCCCCCGGGAATGCCTCGCGGCACCGGTCCCACCCGGATCCCGCACGACTCCAGGCCCCCACCCCGGCCGGTTCGCACACCGCCGCCCGGCTCACCCAACGGCAATGAACGGCAGAACCACCCATTTGCGCCGTTCCATCATCTATTACTTTTTGTCACGATTAGGGCACTTTAAGTAACACTGTCCCCCGTCCCCCTCCCCGAGGAGCAGAAGTGATCCTCTCGATTTCCGGCATCGTCCTGTTCGGCACCATCGCCTTTCTGTTCTTCCGCAGGGACGGACTAAAGGTCTCGCACGCCATCGTCTGCGCCCTCTTCGGCTTCTACGTCGCCGGTTCCTCGATCGCCCCCAGCATCACCGCGGGCGGCGCCAGCCTGGCGAGCCTGCTCGGCGGCCTTCGGTTCTAGGCGCCGCCTCTCCCCCACCGGCCCGGGCGCGGATCCCACCGCCCCGGGCCCCGTCGTACCACGAGCAGTGCCCCCTCACCCCACCCGTCCCACTCGACCGGGGAGTCACGGAATGCCGCTCCACCGCCATCTCGGCAAGGGCCGCGAGTTCGCCCGAACCGCCGGGGACCACGCCACCGACATGTTCGCCCCGCTCACCGTGATCGGCCGCGGGCTGCGCCACCACGCCGGCTGGGCCAAGGGCCGCTGGCAGGCCACCCCGAAGGAGCGGCGCGGACCGACGCTGTTCCTGTCGGCCGCCATGCTGGTCGGCATCTACCTGCTGCCGCACGGCCTGCTGTTCGCCCTGGTCGGCCTGATGGCCAGCGCCGCCTGGGCCGGCCGGGCCCCCAAGGCGGCGCCCGCCCCGCCCGCGCCCGACGTCGCCGACGTCAAGCTCGCCGCCCTCTACTCGGCGCTCACGCCGTACCTGTGCGGCCCCGAGGACGCCAATCCGCTGTACCACTTCGAGGGCGGCTACAAGAACGCCTTCGGCTCCTGGGAGTTCGACGGCGAGGGCCGGCTCTCCCGGCTGGAGCTGAGCTACCCCGCCTACTTCACCGACACCGAGCCCGCCGCCCGGGCCCGGATCGAGCAGGTCGTCCAGGGCAAGGCCGGGCGGGCCCGGGAGTACCGCTTCGACTGGGACGAGGAGTCCAACCGGCTGCGGATCACCGCGCTGGCCCCGCTGCCCACCGACATCGCCGCCCAGCGCTTCGTCGCCGCCCCGGGCGAGATCGTGCTCGGCTTCACCGACGAGGACGGCACCGCCCGCACCATCCCGGTCCACCAGGGCGGGGCCACCGCCCAGCAGCCGCCGGTGGTCTGGCGCACCGGCCCGCGCTCCTCCGAGCCGCACCTGCTGGCCCTCGGCGTCGCCGGCTACGGCACCTCCAGCCTGATCCGCTCGATCGCGCTCCAGGCGCTCCCGTACGGCGACCTGGTGGTGATCGACGGCGCCGGCACCGGGGAGCACGCCTGCCTGGTCAACCGGCCCGGCGTGCACACCGTGGAGACCAGCCTGCACGGCGCGCTGGCCGCCCTGGAGTGGGCCGCCCAGGAGACCGAGCGGCGGCTCACCGCGCTGAACACCGCCCGGCACACCGGCACCCCGCTGCCCGAGGACCTCACCCGGCCGCTCTGGCTGCTGCTGGACCACCCGACCGAGCTGGGCGAGCTCGCCCACGCCGAGGGCCGCCCCGACCCGCAGGAGCTGCTGGAGCTGCCGCTGCGGCACGGCCGCGCCGCCCGGGTCACCGTGGTGATCGCCGACGACGTCGAGGCCCGGGACCGGATCACCCCGACCGTCCGGGCCACCGCCCGGGCCAGGGTGCTGCTCGGCCCGGCCGGGCCCGAGGAGGGCCACGCCGCGCTCGGCGCGCCGCTGGACATCGTGCCCGCCGCCCACGCCCCGGTCGGCCGCGGCTACGCCCGGATCGGCAACGGCACCCCGGTCCGGCTCCAGGTGCCCGCCACCGTCGACCCGCTGGACGAGGAGGCCCCGGCCCAGCTGCGCGACGCGGTGATCGCCCTGCTGCCGCACCGCGACAGCCGGACCGAGCCCGCCTCCGCGGCGCCGCCCCGCCCGGACCGCCCGCCGGTGGTCCCGCCGGACGCCGCCGCGCCCGTCCGCCCGGTCGACCTCGGCAAGACCGAGCCGATGATCCGTTCCCGACCGATCTCCTGACCGCCCGGGAAGCGGGGGCGACCGGCGCCGCGGAATCGCCGACCGGTACGCTCGTCACAGAAAGTCCGCACGATCACCAGATGTGAAATTGGTGACACCTGGGGTGATATCACCGGCCAGATGTGACAAATCGGGCGACGGTGGGTACAAACAGGGGCGGCACGACAGACGACGCATGTCCCGGGACGGGAATCTTCGTCGGAAGCCGAGCGTTGACCGAACGACGAAGAACAGCGACCACTAGTCCTGTGGGCCATTAAGCCCGGGAGGCACGATTCATGAGCGAGCGAGCTCTCCGCGGCACGCGACTCGGGGCCACTAGCTACGAGACCGACCGTGGTATCGATCTGGCTCCGCGCCAGACCGTCGAGTACGCATGTCAGAACGGACACCGATTCGAGGTTCCTTTCTCGGTCGAGGCGGAGATCCCTCAGGCCTGGGAATGCCGCTTCTGCGGCCAGGAGGCGGTTCTCCTCGACGGTGACGAGCCTGAGGAGAAGAAGACCAAGCCCACGCGCACCCATTGGGACATGCTGATGGAGCGCCGGACGCGCGAGGAGCTGGAGGAGGTGCTGGCCGAGCGGCTGGCCGTGCTCCGCTCCGGCGGGATGAACCTCGCGGTGCACCCGCGTGACACCCGCAAGAGCGCCTGACCCATCTCGCTCCCGCCGCAGGCGGGAGGACGCGAAAAGGGACCCTGGCCACCAGGGTCCCTTTCGCGTTGTCCGGAGCAGTTCGCGTTGTCCGGAGCAGTGGGTGCCGGAGCAGCGGGCGTCAGCCGGAGATCGGCGGGCGGTAGGTGGTGTCGGGGCCCTGCGGTCCGCGCGGACCGGTCTCCGGGTCGACCACCTCGCCCTGGACGACCTTGCCGTCCGGGCGGTGGATGCGCATCTGCTCCTGCAGCCGCATCGCGTCCGCGAACGCGTCGGCGCCCACGGCGGAGGTGCTGCGCATCGCCTTGTCCGCGACCCGGCGGCCCGCCACCCGCCACAGCGCCCGCGTCGGCGGGAACAGCAGGGTCAGGGCGACCAGGTCGGACAGGAAGCCCGGCACGATCAGCAGCAGCCCGGCCCCCACGGTCATGCTGGTGCCGGTCTGCGGCTGCTCGGACTGCGGGTTCTTGCTCTGCTCGATCGCCGCCGACAGGGCCTTGAGCCCGGCCCGCTTGATCAGCGAGCCGCCGATCACCGCGCCGGCGATGAGCAGCAGCAGGACGGTGAGGCCGCCGAGCCAGGAGGCGACCTGCACCAGCAGCCAGATCTCCAGCACCAGCCAGGCGGTGAACAGCAGCGGCAGCACCCGGCGCAGCCTGCTACGCGGGGCCGGACGGGCGGGGGTAGCTTGCTGGGTCACGGTACGGATCCACTCCAAGCGGTGCTCTGCGCGCCGCACGGGAGGTCCGGGCCGGCTACGGCACCACCTGGTCCAACGATTCCGCGGCGGCCGGTGTTCCGTGGAGCGTTCCGTCCACGGCCTTCCGGCGGCGGCCGACCAGCAGGGCGGCGGCGCAGGCCAGCAGGCCGCCGACGGCCAGCGTCCACTCCGGGGCGGAGCCGACCTCGTCGGCGACCGTGGTGCCGTCGCGCAGCGGGACGGTGGCGGACAGCTCGGCCGGGGTCAGCTCCCGGGTGCGCTGCTCGACGGTGCCGTCCGGGGCGATCACGGCGCTGATGCCGCTGGTGGCGGCGATCAGCACGGCCCGGCCGTGCTCGACCGCGCGCAGCCGGCTCATCGCCAGCTGCTGCTCGGGCTGGCCGGTCTCGGCGTAGGTCGCGTTGTTGGTCTGGACGACCAGGACCCGGGCGCCGCTGTCCACGGTGTCCCGGACGATCTCGTCGTAGGCCACCTCGAAGCAGATCACGTCGCCGATCCGCGCCGGGCCGAGCTGCATCACGCCGTTGTGGTCGCCGGGGTAGAAGTCGCGGGCGACCCGCTGGAGGCGGGTGATCACCTTCATCAGCTGGGCCCGGAACGGCACGTACTCGCCGAACGGGACGGGGTGCTGCTTGGTGTAGGAGGCGCCGGGGCCGGTGACCGGGTCCCAGACGATGCCCTCGTTCTGGACGTGCTGCGCGTCCGGGCCGTCCACCAGGGTGCCGACCAGGGTGGGCACGCCGACGGCCTTGACCGCCTCGTCGATGCGCTGGCGGGCCAGCGGGTCGCTGAACGGGTCCAGGTCGGAGGAGTTCTCCGGCCAGATCACCACGTCGGGGCGCGGGACCTTGCCCGCCTGCACGTCGGCGGCCAGGCGCTCGGTGGCCGAGGCGTGGTTGTTGAGCACCATCATCGGGCGGCCGAGGAAGTCCATGCCCGGGTTGGGCACGTTGCCCTGGACGATGGCGACCTTCACGGTGTCGGCCGCGGCGGTGGGCACCGGGACGAGGTAGCCGGCCAGCAGCGCGGCCACCGCGCCGAGCGCCGCCAGCGCGGCCGCCTTCGGGGCCCGGCCCGGCCCGCGCAGGCGCAGCGCGGCCCAGGCGAGCAGGGTGCCGGACAGGGCGACGGCGAAGGTCACCAGCGGCGCGCCGCCGAGGGCGGCCAGCGGGGTGTACGGCGTCGCGGTGTTGGCGAAGGCCAGTCGGCCCCAGGGGAAGCCGCCCAGCGGCAGCCGGTCGCGCGCCCACTCCTGGGTGACCCACAGGGCGGCCGCCCAGAACGCCCAGCCGGGCAGCCGGGAGGTGAGCGCCAGCGCCCCGCCGAGCAGGGCCAGGAACAGCGCCTCGATCACCGACAGGCCGACGGTCGCGTCCCAGCCGACCACCCGCAGCCAGCTGAGCAGCATCAGGAAGAACGGGAAGCCGAAGGCGAAGCCCGTCCAGGCGCCCTGGCGGAAGGTGCGGCCGCGGGTGAGCAGCGACAGCGCGGCGACGCCCAGCAGCGACAGCGGCCAGAGGTCGTACGGCGGGAAGGCGAACGCGAGCAGCAGGCCGGACAGCGCGGCGAGGCCGGTGCGCGGCAGGCCGGCCCGGACCTTGGCGAGGGCGCGGGCGAGGCGGCCGGGGGTCGGGGCCGGTTCCGGCTGCTCGGGAGCGGTCCCGGACCGCTCCTGGGTGACGGGCATGGCCACCGGCGCACCATCTTCCTGGGGCTTGCTGTTCGGACGCTGTGCGAAGAAGGTACCCCGGAACGTCGCGGGCGCGTGAGGTCAGGGTGCTGGGCCGGTTCGGGGGGGTGGTGGGGTCAGCGCTCCGCGTAGTGGAAGCGCCCCAGCGGCCAGTGGTCGGTGAGCCAGGCGGAGACGGCGCGGTACAGCGGGGCGTCCAGCTCGGCGCGGTCGGCGCGGACCCAGGAGCTGACCGAGACCACGGAGGCGTCCTCGCGGTCCGGGTAGATGTACACGCAGCCGATCACCTCGGCCCGGTCCGGCTCCAGGACGGTGTAGGTGAAGCCCCGGCGGGCCTCGAAGTCGGCGGCGTGCCGGCGCAGGTCCGCGAGGTTGTCCGCCAGGGGCATGCCGTCGGCGGGCGGCCAGCCGCGGCCCGCCCAGCCGGGGGTGGCGCGGATGTGCTCGATACTGCCTGTCCAGGCGGCGTGGTCGGAGGCGTTGTGCTGCTCGCCCAGGGGTTCCAGGCGGAACTCCGGGGCGAGCAGCTCGCGCGGGACGGTGAAGTCGGCGGGGACGATCTCGGTCATGGTCGGCACCCTACGAGGGCGACCGCCCGCCGATCACCCGAATTACCGCTCGTGCACGGTGTTACCGCTCGTACACGGTGCGGCCGCGGACCACCGTGCGCAGGCAGAGCGGGAGTTCGTGGCCCGGGGTGAGGTCGGGCAGGCCGGGGGTGCCGGAGCGCGGGTCGGTGGACCAGCCCGCCACCCGGGAGTCCGGGGCCTGGACGACCAGCTCGTCGGCGGCCCAGAGCGCGTAGTTGGCGACCGCGCCGGGCACCAGCACGCCGTCGTGGTCGCGGCCGATCGCGCGCCAGCCGCCGCGGGTGTGGGCGGTGAAGGCGGCGCGGACCGAGATCCGGTGCTCCAGGGTCCGGTGGAAGGCCGCGGCGCGGACGGTGCCCCAGGGGTCGAGCGGGGTGACCGGGGCGTCCGAGCCGAAGGCCAGCGGGACACCGGCCCGCAGCAGGGCCGCGTACGGGTTGAGGCCGGCCGCCCGCTCGGCGCCCAGGCGCTGCGCGTACATGCCCTCCGGGCCGCCCCAGGCGGCGTCGAAGGCGGGCTGGACGGAGGCGGTGAGGCCGAGTTCGCCGAAGGCCGCGATCGCCTTGTCGTCCAGGGCCTCGGCGTGCTCGACGCGGTGGCGCAGCGCCTTGACCCGGTCGGCGCCGACCCGCTCCCCGGCCGTGCGCACGCCCTCGATCACGGCGGCGAGCGCCGCGTCGCCGATCGCGTGGAAACCGGCCTGCAGTCCGGCCTCGGTGCAGGCGGCGACGTGCTCGGCGACCTGCTCGGCGGTCAGGTAGGCGGTGCCGGTGTGCTCGGCGTCGGCGTACCGGGCGTGCAGGCAGGCGGTGTGCGAGCCGAGCGCGCCGTCCACGAAGAGGTCGCCGCCGGCGCCCACCGCGCCGAGCCGGCGGGCGGTCTCGATGCCGCCCAGCTCGCCCCAGTAGCCGAAGACCTCGGGGCCCTCGCCCTCGGCGGCCAGCTCCAGCAGCGCGGCGAGGTCGGCCTCGGAGGAGATCTCCGGGCCGGCGCACTCGTGCAGGGCGCCGATGCCGAGCTCGGCGGCGCGGGCCAGGGTGGCGCGCTGGGCGCGGCGGCGCTGCTCGGGGGTGAGGTGCGCCAGCGCGGTCTGCCGGACGGCGTGGTGGGCGTCCTTGGTGAGCGGGCCGTCGGCGTGGTGGCCGGGGCGCTCGGTGAGGTCCTCGGTGAGGGTGCGCAGCGCGGTGGTGGCGAGCGCGGAGTGGACGTCGGTGCGGGAGAGGTAGAGCGCCGCGCCGCGGGCGGCCGCGTCGAGTTCGGCGCGCGTGGGCGGGCGGCCCTCGGGCCAGCCGGTCTCGTCCCAGCCGTGGCCGATCAGCACCCCGCCGGTCTCCGGCTGCGCCTCGACGAAGGCGGTGACGGCGGCCAGCGCGGCGGGCAGCGAGGGGCTGCCGGTGAGGTCGAGGCCGGTGAGCGCCAGCCCGGTGGAGGTGGCGTGCACATGGGCGTCGACGAAGGCGGGGGTGACCAGGGCGCCGTCCAGCTCGACGATCTCGTCGGCGGTCGCGGCGTACGCCTCGGCGGCGCCGTCGCTGCCGACCCAGGCGATGTGCCCGCCCTCCACGAGCATCGCGGTGGCGAAGGGGTCGGCGGGGCTGTAGACGGCGCCGCCGCGCAGCAGGACGGTCCGGGAGGTGCGTTCGGTCATGCGCCCAAGTCTGCACCCCGCCGGTTCGCGCTCAGATCTTCGGGGGTCGTGCCTCGTAGGGGGTGGAGAGCACCACCGTGGTGCGGGTGGACACTCCGGCGGCGCTGCGGATCCGCGCCAGCAGGTCCTCCAGGTCGCCCGGGGCGCCGACCCGGACCTTGAGGATGTAGTTCTCGTCGCCGGCGACGCTGTGGCAGGCCTCGATCTCGGGCAGGCCGGCCAGTCTCTCCGGGGTGTCGTCCGGGGCGCTGGGGTCGAAGGGCTTGACCGAGATGAACGCGGTCAGCGCCAGGTCGACGGCGTCGGGGTCGACGATCGCGGTGTAGCCGCGGATCACCCCGCGCTGTTCGAGGCGGCGCACCCGCTGGTGCACCGCCGAGGTGGACAGGCCGGTGGCCTTGCCCAGGTCCGTGTAGCTCATCCGGCCGTCCTCTAGGAGCAGCTGGACGATGCGTTGGTCGAGATCCTCCACGGTGCGCAAACCTACCCGCTCGGGGAGCACGGGGGGCGCACGGTGGTTGCACGGGGTCGGACCGCAGGTGTCGTACGGGCATGTGCCTGGTGAATGTGGCGGGCGGTGTGGCCAAGGACACACCCGGTGCATCACGGTGCGCAAGTCCGCAGGGTTATGAGCCCGAGCCGCAGGGAAGTGCTGGTTGTGGCCCCAGAGCGACCACGCCGGGCCCGATCCTAGGGGGATCTCCATGCCTGCTACCGACCAGCGCGTGCTGGCTCTCGACGAGACCGACGATCTGTCCGGCCGCGACGACCTCGCGGTCGACCACGCGCCGGGCACCGACCCCGGCGACGCCGAGACCTGGGACATCTTCCGGGTCCACTGCCCCGAGTGCCGCCGCCCGATCGCCCTGGTGGCGGACGAGGAGCAGCTGCCGCAGCACGCACTGCTGCCCACGGCCTGGAACCCCTTCGCCCCCGCGATCTGCCCCGGCTCGGGCACCCTGACCGACGACCTGGCCGAGGCGGAGACCCGGGAGGACGCCGAACCGACCGGGTTCGAGGCGCTGTGCAAGCTGCCGAGCGGGCTCGACTGGCGCACCCAGCCGTTCTCGCACGCACCGGTGCACCGCCCGGTGCGCAGCGCGGGCGGCGGTGTCGCCGCCCCGGCCAAGGCCGGGCGGGCGGTCGCCTCGGCCGTCCCGCTCGCCACCATCCCGGAGCAGCGCCGGCGGCTCGCGCGGCGCTGATTTGCTGCGGCAGCAGGCGAGTTGACGCCTGATCGGAGAATTGCCCCCGGTCGTCACTCCGCACCCTGGAGTGACGGCCGGGGGCCGTATCGGGGAGGCCGCGCCCTCCGAGCCGGACTTCGGCCCTGGGGCCGGACTTCGACACCGGGGCCGGGCTTCGGCACCGGGGCCGGGCTTCGGCACCGGGCCGGGCTCCGGGCCCGCCTCGGCTCAGCCCTTGGTGAGGTGGCGGCCGATCACCAGGCGCTGGATCTGGTTGGTGCCCTCGACGATCTGCAGCACCTTGGCCTCGCGCATGTAGCGCTCGGCCGGGAAGTCCTGGGTGTAGCCGTAGCCGCCGAGCACCTGGACGGCGTCGGTGGTCACCCGCATCGCGGCGTCGGTGCAGAACAACTTGGCCATCGCCGCCTCCTTGGAGAACGGCCGGCCCGCGTCCCGCAGCCGCGCGGCGGCGAGGTAGAGCGACCGCCCGGCCTCGATCTGGGTGGCCATGTCGGCGAGCATGAAGGACAGGCCCTGGAAGTCCGCGATCGGGCGGCCGAACTGGCGCCGGGTGCGGGCGTAGTCGACGGCGAGGTCGAGCGCGGCCTGGGCGACGCCGACGGCACAGGCGGCGATGCCGAGGCGGCCGGAGTCCAGCGCGGCGAGCGCGATCTGGAAGCCCTGGCCCTCCTCCCCGACCAGCCGCTCGCGGGGCACCCGGGCACCGTCGAAGTGCAGCTGGGCGGTCGGCGAGGAACGCATGCCCATCTTGTGCTCCGGCGGCGCGGCCGACAGGCCCTGCTGGGCGCCGGGCACGAGCAGGCAGCTGATTCCCTTGGGGCCGTCCACCCCGGTGCGCACCAGGGCGCTGTAGAAGTCGGCCTGGCCGCCGTGGGTGATCCACGCCTTGGTGCCGTTGACGACGTACTCGTCCCCGTCGAGGTCGGCGCGGGTGCGCAGGGCCGCCGCGTCGGAGCCGGACTGCGGCTCGGAGAGGCAGTAGGCGCCGAGCTGTTCGCCGGAGAGCATGCCGGGCAGCCACGTCTCGCGCTGCTCGTCGCTGCCGAAGGTGGCCAGCGCGTGGCAGGACAGGGTGTGCACGCTGACGCCGAGGCCCACCGCCAGCCAGCCCGCGGCGAGCTCCTCCAGGACCTGGAGGTACACCTCGTAGGGCTGCTCGCCGCCGCCGTACTTCTCGTCGTACGGGAGGGAGAGCAGGCCGGCCTCGCCGAGGGTGCGGAAGACCTCCCGGGGGAAGCGGTCCGCGGCCTCGTCCTCCGCCGCGCGCGGCTGGAGCTCGCGCTGGACCAGGTCCCGGGTGAGGCTCAGCAGCTCGCGGGCCTCCTCGCTGGGCAGCTGGCGCTCCACGGCTTTCACGGGGGACGGGGTCATGGCGAGGGTCGCCTCCTCGATCGGGCGCCGGCCCGGGGTGGCGGGTGGTCCGGCGCGGGTGTGGCAGGTCGGCCCGACCGGCACCGGGTTGCGGTGAACGGCCGTTCACAGGCGTGGCGAAGGCGAGTATGCCCGAAACCCGCGCTGCCGTCACGACCTGCACAGATGATCTGTCCGCAGTGGTGGGCTACGGCACCGTAGGGTTGACGTTGTGGCTGCATCCGGAACCGCCCCCTCCTCCCGTCCGCCCGCTCCCGCCGACCCGCTGACCGGGCTGGTCCGGGAGCTGCGGGCGCTGCCGCCCTCCTGCGGGCCGGTGCGGCTGGTCGCGGTGGACGGGCACGCGGGCTCCGGCAAGACGACATTCGCCGGGCGGCTGGCGGCAGCGCTCGGCGGCGCACCGGTGGTCCACCTCGACGACCTGGCCACCCACACCGAGCTCTTCGACTGGACCGGACGGCTGCGCGAGCAGGTGCTGGAGCCGCTGGCGGCCGGCCGGGACGCCGAGCACCGGGTGTACGACTGGACGCTGCGCCGCTTCGCCGGCACCGCCCGGGTGCCGCTCGCCCCGGTGGTGCTGGTGGAGGGGGTCGGCGCGGGGCGCCGCGAGGTGCGGCCGTGGCTGGCCCGGGTGATCTGGATGGAGCTGGAGGCCGCTGCGGCCCGTCGGCGCGGCGAGGAGCGGGACGGGCCGGAACTCGCCGCGTTCTGGGCGGGTTGGGCCCGCGCGGAGGCGGCGCACTTCGCCGCCGACCCGAGCCGTCCGCACGCCGCCACCAGGGTCGACGGGGTGACCGGGCGGATCGTGCCGAGCACCGTCGGTGAACCTTCAACTAAGCCCTTGACCTGCGACATCACCAGGACTTAGGTTCTCCTCAGTCGCCGGAACCCACCGTTCCGGCCGCTTCGGACCCGGCGCTCCCGACTTGTTCCCCCGTGAGCCGGGAGCGCCGTCCGGTCCCCTCCCCCAGCCCCCCGGTCAGCGGTTTTTCGGCCATCCGGCCGCCCAACCACCGTGTGCGCGATCGCATTTGACCCTGTGCGGCACCCTTCCGGATCAGCCCCGCGCCGGTACGATTCCCGGTAGGCGCATATGCGCCCCGGGGGCTCGACGACCACCGGCCCGGCTGCGTACAGGCGATCCGCCGGCCGAGCCCCGGGCCACACCGCGGGGGGCGTGAGTGACGACGGTCGACAGTTCCGACAGCACGGCGGGCGGCCCGGACCGGCTCGCCGACCGGGCCTGGCTGCGGGCCATGGACGCCTACACCGCCGGTGCCTACGCCCGGGCCGAGGAGGAGTTCCGGGCGGCCGTCCGGCTGGACCCCGGCATGGCCGACGCCTGGCTCGGCCTGCACGCGCTGCGCAGCGACACCTCGGCCGCCCTGCTCGCCATGTACCGCAACCAGAACCGCTTCGGCGAGCAGCGGCGGCTGCACCGCCGCCCGCTCAGCTCCTGGTACTGGCTGGGGTGGTGGGTGCAGCCGGTGCTGGAGGACGCCCGCGACCTCGCGCTGGCGCACGCCTCGCACTGGCTGGACGGCCGCCACCTGGCCGAGCTGGACCGGGCGTTGGAGCAGTGCCCGGCCCCCAGCGAGGACCCGTCCGCGCAGTTCCTGTACGCCTGCCGGTCCTACCTGCTCAAGGACTGGGAGCAGTTGATCCGGGACACCGACCGGCTGCTGGACGACCCGCTGCTGGGCATCGAGGCCGGGCTCTTCGCCGGCATGGCCCGGGTGCGGCTGGACATGTGCGCCCAGGCGCAGGCCCCGCTGGCCGCCTCACTGGCCCGCTGCCGCTCCGAGCAGCCGCAGCGCAAGGAACTGCGCTACTGGCTGGCCCGGGCCTACGAGGGGGCCGGGCGCAGCGCCGCGGCGCTGCCGCTCTACCGGGCGGTGCACCGGGCGGACCCGGCGTTCATGGACACCTCGGCCCGGCTGACGGCCATCTCGGCCGAGGACGCGCTCGCGGACGGGCTGCTCGCGGACGGGCGCTCCGGCGGGCTGGACGGCTTCGGCCCGGACGGCGTCGGGCTCGACGGGGCCGGGCTCGACGGGGCCGGGCTGGACGGGGGCGGCCTCGACGGGGCCGGGCTGGAGGGCGTCGGGCTGGACGGGAGCGGCCTCGACGGCGCGGGTCCGGAGGGAGCCGGGGCGGGCGGTGGGACGGGCTACCAGGAGGACCCCGGCTACGCCGAAGGGCCGCTCTACGACGCCGAGTTCGGCACCGGCACCGCCCCGGTCGGCGGCGCCCCGGTCGGCGGCGGGCCCGCGGTGGACGCGACCCTCGTGGACGGCCCGCTCACCGCGCCGGAACCGGACCCCGCCGCCGCGGACGGCGCACCCCAGGCGGCCGGCGAACGCTCGGGTTCGGGCGCCCCGGCCGGCCCCGCCGCACCGCCGCTGCCGGTGCGCGGCGAGGCCCAGCCCCGCACCGCCGCCGCTCCGCCGCCCCGGACCGCCGGCAACGAACGGGAGCTGGACGCGGCCCTGGCCGAACTCTCACTGATGGTCGGCCTGGAGCCGGTCAAGCGCCAAGTCAGGGCGCTCTCGGCCCAGTTGAGGATGTCGCGGCTGCGCGCCGAGCAGGGGCTGCCGGTCCAGCCGCCGAAGCGGCACTTCGTCTTCTCCGGCCCGTCCGGCACCGGCAAGACCACCGTGGCACGGATCCTCGGCCGGGTCTTCCACGCCCTCGGACTGCTCTCCGGCGACCACCTGGTGGAGGCCCAACGCGCGGACCTGGTGGGCGAGTTCCTCGGCCAGACCGCCGTCAAGGCGAACGAGCTGATCGACTCCGCGCTGGACGGCGTGCTGTTCATCGACGAGGCGTACAGCCTCTCCAACTCCGGCTACACCAAGGGCGACGCCTACGGCGACGAGGCGCTCCAGGTGCTGCTCAAGCGGGCCGAGGACAACCGGGACCGGCTGGTGGTGATCCTGGCCGGCTACCCGGAGGGGATGAACCGGCTGCTCGCCACCAACCCCGGCCTCAACTCCCGCTTCACCACCCGGGTCGACTTCCCCAGCTACCGGCCGAACGAACTGACCGCGATCGGCGCGGCGCTGGCCGGCCGGGACGGCGACGGCTGGGACGAGGACGCGGCCGAGGAGCTGGCCAGCATCTGCACCCACGTGGTGCGCGAGGGCTGGATCGACGAGCTGGGCAACGGCCGGTTCATCCGCACCCTGTACGAGAAGTCCTGCGCCTACCGGGACCTGCGGCTCTCGCTGCTGCGCGTGGCGCCGGGCCGGGAGGACCTGGCGACGCTGCGGCTGCCGGACCTGGTGCAGGCGTACGGGGAGCTGATCGACGGCCGGAGCTGACGACCGGGGCTGACGACCGGCTCCCCCACCGGGCCTCAGCCCCTGAGCAGCTCCGCCTCGCGCTCCGGGTCGAGCCCGACCCTCGGCCGGTCGGCCCGCTGCGGGGCCTCGCCGCCGATCGACCGCAGCCAGGCCCAGGTGTCCTCGACCGTCTCGGCGACCGGGCGGCAGCGCAGCCCGGCGTCGACGGCTCGGGCGACCGAGGCGCCGTGCAGGAAGTCGTAGAGCTCACCGGGCGCCAGCCAGACCGGCAGCTCCGTCCAGGGCTGCACACCGGCCGCCAGAATCCGCTCCGGGTCGGTCCAGCGCAGCTCGGCGTCCGAGCCGGTGGCCCCGACGCAGGCCTCCAGCAGCCCGCCCATGGTGGTGTGGCCGGCCGGGCTGACCACGTTGTACGGCCCGCCCAGCCGGGCCGCCACCGCGTCCAGGGTCCAGGCGGCGAGGTCGCGGCCGTCGATGTACTGCAGCGGCAGCTCGCGCGGGCCGGGAGCGAGCACCGGGCCGCCCCGGGCGATCCGGTTCAGCCACCAGGGCAGCCGGCCGATGTCCTCGTACGGGCCGAGGATCAGTCCGGCGCGGATCAGCAGGGCGCGCCCGCCGTACTCCGCCTCCAGGGCCAGTTCGGCGCCGCGCTTGGCCTCCGCGTAGCCCACCTCACCGGTGAGGTCCGGGGCTGAGTCGACCACCGGTGCGCTCTCGTCGGCCCCGGCGCGCAGCGGGTGGTCGTAGACCGAGCGGCTGGAGACGTACGCGTAGTGGCCGACCCGGCCGTTCAGCCGCCGGGCGCTGTCGCGCACCGCCGCCGGGGCCCAGGACCAGGTGTCCACCACCGCGTCCCACTCCCCCGTGCCGAGCGCGGCCAGGCCCTCCTCGGCGGTGCGGTCGCCCCGCAGCACCCGGACGCCCTCGGGCGCGGGCTGCGTGCCGCGGTTGAGGGCCGTCACCTCCCAGCCCCTGGCCAGCGCCTCCTCGGCGACGGCCCGTCCGACGAACTTCGTTCCACCCAGCAGCAGGAGTCTCATGCCGACCACCCTCCTCCGAGGGTGGCCGGCAGGGGAACCGTTGCCTGCTGTGGGCAGATTCGCCCTCGGCGGACAGGCGTCGCCGGATGGGGGCCTTCGGGTGCTTCCCGAGGCTAGGCGGTCGTCCGGTGGTCCGGGTCGTGCATCTCGCCGACCAGTTCCTCCAGGACGTCCTCCAGCATCACCACGCCGACCGTGCGGCCGTCCTGGTCCAGCACGGCGGCCAGGTGGCAGGTGGCCCGGCGCATCGCGCCGAGGGCGTCGTCCAGCGGGAGGCTGCCGCGCAGCACCGTGATCGGCCGCCACAGCCGGGCCGGGACGGGCGCCGACGGGTCGTCCACGTCGAGGATGTCCTTGAGGTGGAGGTAGCCCAGGTAGCCGTGGCCGGCCGGGTCCCCGTCGGTGACCGGGAAGCGCGAGAAGCCGGTGCGCAGGGCGAGCTCCTCGACCTCGGCGGCAGTCGCCTTCGGATCCACGGTGACCAGCTGCTCGGGCCGCAGCAGGACGTCGGTGACCGGGCGGCGGCCCAGCTCCAGGGCGTCCTCCAGGCGTTCCTGGCGGTCCTCGTCGAGCAGGCCGGCGTCCCGGGAGTCGACCAGCAGGTACATCAGCTGCTCGGTGGTGAACACCGACTCGACCTCGTCCTTGGCCTCCACCCGGAACAGCCGCAGCACGCCGTTGGCGCAGGCGTTGAGCGCCCGGATCACCGGGGCGAGCCAGCGGGCCAGCCGGTCCAGCGGCGGGCCGAGCAGCAGCGCGGCCCGCTCCGGGCCGGCCATCGCCATGTTCTTCGGCACCATCTCGCCGATCACCATGTGCAGGAAGACCACGAGGGCCAGCGAGATCCCGTACGAGAGCGGGTGCATCAGGCCGGACGGGACGCCGATCGCGTGGAACGGGCCCTCCAGCAGGGAGGCGATGGTCGGTTCGGCGAGCGCACCGAGGCCCAGCGAGCAGACGGTGATGCCGAGTTGGGCGGCGGCCAGCATCGCGGAGACGTTGGACAGCGCGTGCAGCACCGTCCGGGCGCGCTTGTGCCCGGCCTCGGCGAGCGGCTCGATCTGGCTGCGGCGCACCGAGACGACGGCGAACTCGGCGCCGACGAAGAACGCGTTGCCGAGCAGGAGCACGACGGCGACGGCGAGTTGGAGCACGGTCATCGGACGCCCTCCCCGTTCTCGCCGAACCGGCCGGGCGCGCTGGTGCGCTCCACCCGGACCTGGCTGGTGCGGTGCCGGTCGACACCGGTCACGGTGAATCGCCAGCCGGGCAGTTCGGCCTGCTCACCCACCTCGGGGAGCTTGCCGAGCAGGTCGGAGACCAGGCCCGCCAGGGTCTCGTACGGGCCGTCCGGGGCGTTCAGGCCGATCGCCTCCAGCTGGTCGAGCCGGGCGCGGCCGTCCGCCTCCCAGACGGGCAGGCCGTCGACGGCCGGCAGCTGGAGCAGGTCGGGGTGGTCCTCCGGGTCGTGCTCGTCCTGCACCTCGCCGACGATCTCCTCGACGATGTCCTCGACGGTGACGACCCCGGCGGTGCCGCCGTACTCGTCGACCACGATGGCCATCGGCTGGAGGCGGCGCAGCTGGTCCAGCAGCCGCTCGGCGGGCAGGGTCTCGGGCACCAGCAGCGGCGGCGAGGCCAGCTCGGCGACCCGGACCAGGCCGCGGCGGGCGGCCGGGACGGCGAGGGCGTCCTTGAGCGTCACGATGCCGGTGATCTCGTCCACGGTGTCGGTGTAGACGGGGAAGCGGGACAGGCCGGTGGCCCGGGTCAGGTTGATGACGTCGGAGGCGGTGGCGTCGCGCTGGAGGGCGGCGACGTCGATCCGCGGGGTCATCACGGACTCGGCGGTGAGCTCGCCGAGGCCGAGGGTGCGGACGAACAGGGTCGCCGACTCCTCGTCTATGGCGCCGGCCTTGGCCGAGTGCCGGGCCAGCGAGACCAGCTCGGCCGGGGTGCGGGCGTGCTCCAGCTCCTCCTGCGGCTCGATGCCGAAGGCCCGGACGGTGCGGTCCGCGGCGCCGTTCAGGAAGCTGATCAGCGGGCGGCAGGCGAAGGAGAAGGCCATGTGCGGGGCGGCGACCGCGCGGGCCACCTGGAGCGGGCGGGAGATCGCCCAGTTCTTGGGGACCAGCTCGCCGATCACCATCTGCACGACGGTGGCCAGCACCATGCCGACCACCACGGCGACACCGCGGGCGGCCGAGTCCGGCACCCCGATGCCCGACATCACGGGCGAGAGCAGGGTCGACAGCGCCGGCTCGGCGAGCATGCCGACCACCAGCGAGGTGACGGTGATGCCCAGCTGGGCGCCGGAGAGTTCGAAGGACAGGTGCCGCAGGGCCCGGGAGACCCGGCGGGACTTGACGTCACCGGCTTCGGCGGAACGTTCCACCGCGCCGCGGTCGGCGGTCACGAAGGCGAACTCGGCGGCCACGAAGAGGCCGTTGGCGAGGATCAGGAGCAGGGCCGCGAGCAACAGCAGCCAGGCGGTGATCACAGTGCCGCCTGCCTTCCGGGGGTCGGAAGCGAGGCGGCGCAGGTACTACCGGACGGATCGTCCATCGAGGGGGAGTGTCACTCCTCTGGTCGGTGCGGTACAGGTCGTGCCGGGGGCAGGATTGAAGTTTTGCCCCACTTTTACCAGCGTAGACCATATCGGCGCGACGGTAGGAAGCGTGTTCGGACCCGCCGGGACCCCGGGCCGGGGTTCGGGGGGCCGGGACCCCGGGGGTTCGGGCGTCGCGGGATCCGGGGGTGCGGGCGTCCGGGGTGCGGGCGTCCGGGGTCAGGCCCGGGCGTGGTGCTCGACCAGGTCGCGCAGCGCACGGGCGTCCGCGATCGCCCGGTCCTTGCCGACGCCGGACTGGATGCCGACCGCGGCCAGCGAGGTGCCGTCGGCGAGGTCGAGGGTGGCCCACGGGTCGCCCTGGCGGAAGTTGACCCGGACGATCTCCGGCCAGGCCAGCCGGCGGCTGCGGACGAAGTTGACCACCGTCACGCCCTCGGCGTCCGCACTCACCCGGGGGCGGGCCAGCATCAGGCCGACGGCGGCGAACAGCACGCCGCTGGCGACCATCATGATCCGGTCGTTGAGCTGCCAGTTCGCCGGGAGCAGCACGGCCAGCACCACGAACAGGGCCACGAGCACGGCGCAGACCGGCAGCAGCACCGCGCGGGTGCGCCGGGGCGCCCAGGTGACGGGGAACTCGACGGGCGGCGTGGACACGTGGGGTCTCCGGTGGCTCTGGATCGTGGCGGTCGTGGCGGTCGTGGCAGTCATGACGGTCATGGCGGTCATGGCGGTCATGGCGGTGGGACGGTGGGACGGTGGGGACCGCCGGGACGGCGAAGGGGCGGGGACGCCGACCGGCGTCCCCGCCCCTATTGAACCGTTCTTTACTCTCTGGCGTGCAAGCAGGTCAGAGGCGGCAGGCGTGGATGTTGGTGACCAGGATCGCCCGGGCGCCGATGCCCCACAGGTCGTCCATGATCTGCTGGGCCTCCTTGCGGAGCACCATCGACCGGACGGCCACCCAGCCCTCGGTGTGCAGCGGGGAGACGGTCGGCGACTCCAGACCGGGGGTGAGCGCCACGGCGGCGCCGACCTTCTCGGCCCGGATGTCGTAGTCCATCAGCACGTAGCGGCGGGCCACCAGCACGCCCTGGAGACGGCGCAGGAACTGCTCCACCCGGGCGTCCTCGCCCGCGCCCTTGGGGCGGATCACCACGGAGTCCGAGATCAGGATCGGCTCGCCGAAGACCTCCAGGCCGGCGTTGCGCAGGCTGGTCCCGGTCTCCACCACGTCGGCGATCACGTCGGCGACGCCCAGCTGCACGGCGGTCTCGACCGCGCCGTCCAGCTTGGTGACCGTCGCCGTCACGCCGTGGTCCGCCAGGTGCTGCTCGACCAGGCCGGTGTAGGAGGTCGCGATCCGCAGGCCCTCCAGGCCCTGCACGTCCTTGACGTCCACGCCCTCGGGGCGGGCGAAGCGGAAGGTCGACCCGGCGAAGCCGAGGGCGAGCACCTCCTCCGCGTTGGAGTGCGAGTCCAGCAGCAGGTCGCGGCCGGTGATGCCGACGTCGAGGCGGCCGGAGCCGACGTACACGGCGATGTCGCGCGGGCGGAGGAAGAAGAACTCGACCTCGTTGGCCGGGTCGACGAGGACGAGCTCCTTCGGGTCCTTCCGCTGGCGGTAGCCGGCCTCATGGAGCATCTCCGCCGCGGGACCCGAGAGCGAACCCTTGTTGGGGACGGCGATGCGCAGCATGGGAAGTCGGTTCCTTACCTGTTCGGGGAGGGGTGCTGTCGGGAGCGGTTCAGAGGTACTTGTACACGTCGTCGAGCGTCAGCCCACGGGCGATCATCATCACCTGAAGGTGGTAGAGGAGTTGCGAGATCTCCTCCGCCGTCTGCTCGTCCGACTGGAACTCGGCGGCCATCCAGACCTCGGCGGCCTCCTCGACGACCTTCTTGCCGATCGCATGGACGCCCTGCTGGACGAGCTGCGCGGTACGGGAGGACGAGGGGTCGCCGGTGGCGGCCTTCTGCTGGAGCTCGGAGAAGAGCTCCTCGAATGTCTTCGAAGCCATGATGGGACTCACCATACGGCGTGCGGGGTGGCGGACGGTAAACGGTCCCGGAGCGTGGACAGTCCTGTGGACGTCCACGCTCCGGGACCGGACGGCCTGCCGTCAGCGGGCGTCGCGCAGGGCGACGGCGGTGGCGACGGCGGCGGTGACGGCCTCGTGGCCCTTGTCCTCGGCGGAGCCCGGCAGACCGGCCCGGTCCAGCGCCTGCTCCTCGTTGTCGCAGGTCAGCACGCCGAAGCCGACCGGGACGCCGGTGTCCACGCTGACCTGGGTCAGGCCGACGGTGGCCGCCTGGCAGACGTAGTCGAAGTGCGGGGTGCCGCCGCGGATCACCACGCCGAGGGCGATCACGGCGTCGTAGCCGCGGTCGGCGAGGCGCTTGGCCGCGACCGGCAGCTCGAAGGTGCCCGGGACGCGCAGCACGGTCGGCTCGGCGACGCCCAGCTCCTTGAGCGCCCGGTGGGCGCCGTCCAGCAGGCCGTTCATCACCTTGTCGTGCCACTGGGCGGCGATGACCGCGACCTTGAGGTCGGCGGCGCCGTCGATGGTCAGCTCGGGGGCTCCGTGGCCGCTCATGTCTTCCTACTTCCTGTGGTCGGTGGGTGGTTCAGTGGTTCAGGAGCCGAGCCCGGGCAGGTCGTGGCCCATCCGGTCGCGCTTGGTGCGCAGGTAGCGCAGGTTGTGCTCACCGGGCGCGATCTCGACCGCCTCGCGCCCCTTGACCTTGAGCCCGTGGTCGGTGAGCGCGGTCTGCTTCCGCGGGTTGTTGGTCATCAGGGTGAGCGAGCGGACGCCGAGGTCCACCAGCATCTGCGCCGCGATGCTGTAGTCGCGGGCGTCCGCGGGCAGCCCCAGGTCCAGGTTGGCGTCGACGGTGTCGCGCCCCTGCTCCTGCAGCTCGTACGCGCGCAGCTTGTGGGCCAGGCCGATCCCCCGGCCCTCGTGGCCGCGCAGGTAGAGCACCACGCCGCGGCCGGACTCGGCGACCCGCCGGAGCGAGGCCTCCAGCTGCGGACCGCAGTCGCAGCGCAGCGACCCGAGGACGTCGCCGGTCAGGCACTCGGAGTGCACCCGCACCAGCACGTCCTCGCCGTCCGGCAGTCGGCCGTCCTCGCCGAGGCCGCCGGCCACCAGCGCGATGTGCTCGACGCCGTCGAGGGTGCCCCGGTAGCCGACCGCGGTGAACTCGCCGTGCACGGTGGGCAGGGCGGTGGTCGCGGCCCGGTCGACGTGCAGCTCGGTGCGGCGGCGGTAGGCGATCAGGTCCTCGATGGAGATGATCGCCAGGCCGTGCTCGCGGGCGAAGGCGACCAGCTCGGGCAGCCGGGCCATGGTGCCGTCGTCGTTGACCACCTCGACGCACACGCCAGCAGGCGGCAGCCCGGCGAGCCGGGCCAGGTCGACGGTGGCCTCGGTGTGCCCGGGGCGGACCAGCACGCCGCCGTCGACGGCGCGCAGCGGGAAGACGTGGCCCGGGCGGGTCAGGTCCCCCGGCTCGGTGCCGGGCGAGGCCAGCAGGCGGACGGTGCGGGCGCGGTCGGCGGCGGAGATGCCGGTGTCCACGCCCTCGCGGGCGTCCACCGAGACGGTGTAGGCGGTGCCCTTGCGGTCCTCGTTGACCTGGGTCATCGGCGGGAGCTTGAGGCGGTCCAGCTCCTCACCGGTCATCGGGGTGCAGATCACGCCGGAGCTGTAGCGGATGGTGAAGGCCATCAGCTCGGGGGTCGCGGCGGAGGCGGCGAAGATGAAGTCGCCCTCGTTCTCGCGGTCCTCGTCGTCGACCACGATCACCGCGCGGCCGGCCGCGATGTCGGCGATCGCCCGCTCGACCGGGTCGAGGACGAACTCCTCGGCGCCGCTGCCGCCGTCGATGCGGGGTCGGGTGCCGGGCTCGTCGCCGGGCCGGGTGCCGGGCTCGTCGCCGGGCTCGTCGCCGGGCTCGTCGCCGGGCCGGATCTGGTTCTCGGTCATGCCGTGACTCCCTGCGGGACGTTGGCGGAGGTGGCTCGCGGCTCACGGGTGCTCAGCCACCAGGACCGCAGGCCGAGCAGCACCAGGACGAAGTAGACGGAGTAGGTGAGGCCCGAGAAGGTGTAACCGCTGTTGAAGGCGAACGGGACGCCGACCGCGTCGACCGCGATCCAGGCGAACCAGAACTCCAGCCAGCCGCGTGCCTGGGCCACCATCGCGGCGAGCGTGCCGACGAAGATGTAGGCGTCCGACCAGGGGCTCCAGGACAGTTCGGGGTAGGCCGTGAACAGCAGCGCCAGGGCGACCGTGCCGACCGCGGTGCCGGCCACCAGGGCGGCCCGCTCGGGCCAACTGGCGAACCGCACCGAGATGGTGCCGGTGTCACGGCGCCCGCGCCGCCACTGCGCCCAACCCCAGGCGGCGGTGACGATGACGATCAGCTGCTTGCCGATCAGACCGGGGACGTGGCCCCCGAGGTAGGCGGCGATCAGCACGACGCCGGACAGGAGTTGGACCGGCCAGCTCCACACCGAACGGCGCCAGCCGAGCGCCAGGCCGCCGAAGCCGAACAGGTTGCCGATCATGTCGGCCCACTTCACGTGTTCACCGAGGACGGTGAACGCCTCGCCGCTGAGCCAGCTCATTCCTTGTCCCCCGTGCTGTGCGTGATGTGTGCGGTGTCTGCGGTGTCCGCGGCGTGCATGGCCTGTGCGGCCGGTGCGGTGTGCGGAAGGTTCGGGAGGGTGCGCGATTCGAGCAGCCGCTCCACGTACTTGGCGAGCACGTCCACCTCGAGGTTGACGCTCTCCCCGAGGGTCTTGGCGCCGAGCGTGGTCAGTGCGAGGGTGGCCGGGATGAGGCTGACGGTGAAGCTGTCGCGGGCCGCCTCCACCACGGTGAGGCTGACGCCGTCGACCGTGATCGAGCCCTTCTCCACCAGATAGCGGGAGATGGACTCCGGCAGCGAGAAGCGCAGCACCTCCCAGCGCAGGTTGCCGGCCGCGTCGCGCTCGCCGGGCTCGCGGCTCAACAGCCGCCCGGTGGCGTCGACATGGCCCTGGACCAGGTGCCCGCCGAGCCTGGCGCCGAGCGCCATCGCGCGCTCCAGGTTGACCGGGGAGCCGGGCTTCAACTCGCCCAGGCTGGAACGGTGCAGCGTCTCGGCCATCACGTCGGCGCTGAACTCGCCGGCCTCGGCGGCCAGTTCCTCGGCACTGTCGACCACGGTCAGACAGACGCCGTTGACCGCGATGGAGTCGCCGTGACGCGCACCGACACGAACCACCGGGCCACGGAGGCGGATTCGCGAGGAGTCGCCGATCTCCTCGATCGACACGACCTCGCCGAGCTCTTCGATGATGCCGGTGAACACCCGGGTCTCCTCGCGCTTGGGGCGCGGACTCCGGGGCGGCAGAGGGAGATGACAAACGGACGGGCACCGGTGCACGGGGCTGCCGACACGACCCGTCGCCGGGATGCCGGAACCGCCGGGAGATCGCTCACCCGACCCGGGAGACACCTCTCCCGCCGTTCACCTGACCGTGGTCCGGTCCGGTTCGTGATGGACCACGGGTACTGCTCTTCGTCCGCCCGCGCACGCCTCCCATCCGGACTTTAACCGTCGGTCCAGGAATTTCACCTGGTCAACCGGCCGCTGGCTGCGGACGGGTCGCGGACTGTAACCGCCGGTTCGGATTTTCACCGACCCCGGAGTGCGCTGAACGTCACTGCTGATGACGTCATTGTGCCACGCGGGGCGCGAGCCGAGGGAGAGGGTTCCGCTGTGGCCTGTTTCACGGCCCCGCGGGGAATGCGCGGTGGGTCCGGGCCGGCGCCGGTGGCGCCGCCGTGCGCGCAGGGTGACCCTGGTGGTGGGGCCGGAAGGCCGGCGGGGTCTGCGGAGTTCGCGGGATCCGCGCGGTTCGCAGGACTCGCAGTGTTCGGAAGGTTCTGAAAGTTCGCGGGGTTCGCGGAGTTCGCAAGGTACGGAGGCGAGCACGATGAAGTTCATGGACGTCCACCACGGGATGGTCGGGATCACGCCGGAGCAGCTCAGGGCGGCCCACACGGCCGACTTGGCGGTCGAGGGCGAGGAGGGCGTGCACTTCGAGCAGGCCTGGGCGGACCCCGAGTCCGGCACGGTGTACTGCCTGTCCGAGGCGCCGTCCAGGGAGGCGGTGCAGCGGGTCCACGAACGGACCGGGCACCCGGCGGCCGAGATCCACTCGGTGCCGTTCTCGGTGTGACCGTCCGGTATGACCGTCTCGGTGTGAGGGTTCCGGGGCCTTCGGCCCCGGCCGGGCTCAGAGCGTGGCGGGTGCGGCGATCGGCGTGAAGTGGGTGACCTCCGGGGGGTGCACGAGGTAGTGCAACTCGCCCTCCGACCAGACCGGCCGGATCCGCCACATCGGCCCGGCGTACCCCCGCAGGGCCTCCTCGTCGCGCCAGCGGCTGACCACGAGCACCCGGTGCCCGTCCTCGGTCACCGAGCGCAACAGCTCACCGCCGAGGCAGCCGTCCGTCCGCCCCAACTGCGGGATCACCTGGCCGACCAGGTGCGCGCAGAACTCCTCGATGCGATCGGCCGTGACCTGCCCGGCCCAAATTCTGATGATCACGGCCACCACCTCCGGCTGGCTGGAGTCCCTGGCCCCATTATCAGCGGAAAACCGCTGGTGGGGAGGGGTGGAGCGACTCTTTCACGGAGAGTTGAGGAAGCCGGGAGACAGGGCGCGGGAAGAGCCCTCCGTTAGATTCCCGGTATGACCCTCACACCGGAAGCTCCCGCACCGTCAACCCCCGCTCCGGACGCACCGAACAGCCTGTTCGCCGCCCTCAGCGCGCGTGCCCTCACCGAGCCGGCCCAGCTGCGTGAGGTCTACGAGCAGCCCGGCGACCACGCGCGCCGCAAGCAGGTGGACCACCTCCACGAGGTCGCCCAGCGCCTCATCGCCTGCGCCTCGCTGGTGTTCGTGGCCAGCTCCGACGCGGCCGGCCGCTGCGACGTCTCCCCGCGCGGCGGCCCGGCCGGGGTCGTCTCGGTGCTCGACGAGCACACCCTGGCCATTCCGGACGCCACCGGCAACAAGCGCCTGGACACCCTGCACAACATCCTGGAGAACGGCCGGGTCGGACTGCTCTTCGTCGTCCCGGGGCGGGACACCACGCTGCGGGTCAACGGGCGGGCCTGCATCTCCACCGACCCGGAGCTGCTGCGGCAGCTGACGGCCGTCGGCAAGCCCCCGCGCAGCGCGATCGTGGTGGCCGTGGAGGAGGTGTACGCGCACTGCCCGAAGTCGCTCATGCGGGGCTCGGCCTGGAAGCCGGAGGACTGGCTGGCGAAGGACGCCCAGCCGACGTCGGCGGAGGTCACGCTGTCACACCTGAGGGACGACTCGCTGACCATCGACATGATCGAGCAGACGGAGCGGGAGGCGCTCCTGTACCGGTACGAGTAGGCGCGGCGCCGGTACGAGTGGGCGCCGGTGCGGGTGGGCGCCGGTGCGGGTGGGCGCCGGTGCGGGTGGGCGCCGGCGCCGGTGGGCCCCGCCACCGGTCCGGGTGGACCGGCCGCGGGGCCCTCGCTCGCCCCGGCCCGGGTCAGGCAGCCTTCGGGACGTCGACCACCGCCGCGCCGTCGGCGGCCCGTTGGACGGCCTCGACGCCCTTGTGGGCGGCGTCCTTGCTGACGTAGCCCTGGCCGGTCGCGACGATCTCGCCGTTGCCCGCCTTGAGCCGGAACCGGTACTTGCCGCCGGTGTCCTCGTAGACCTCGAACTTGCCCGACATCCGGGCCACCTCCTCGTGCGGCACGGGTGCGCCGCGTCGATCCGTCCCCCTCCCCCTCGCAGTACCGTGCGCCCGGTGCGGGCACGGGCGCACCCGGTCGGCCGCCGGACGGGTGACGCCGGGCCGACCCGGGTTTGCGGGGGTGCCGGGGAGGCCGCCGGTGGTTTGAATGGACGGATGGACTGCGTGTTCTGTGCGGTGGTCGCGGGCGAGGAACCGGCGCACCGGGTGCTGGACGACGTGGCGGCGGTGGCCTTCCTGGACCGCCGGCCGCTGTTCCCCGGTCACGTGCTGGTCGTGCCGCGCGCCCACCACCGGACCCTGGCGGACCTGCCGCCCGAGGAGGTCGGGCCGTTCTTCCTGCGGGTGCAGCGGGTGGCGACGGCGGTGGAGCGGGGGCTGGGCGCGGCGGGCAGCTTCGTGGCGGCGAACAACCGGATCAGCCAGTCGGTGCCGCACCTGCACGTCCACGTGGTGCCGCGCAATCCCAAGGACGGGCTGCGCGGGTTCTTCTGGCCGCGGGGGAAGTACCCGGACGAGGCGGGGGCGGCGGAGGTGGCGGCGCGGCTGCGGGCGGCGCTTGAGGAGGGGTAGGGGCGGCGGGGGGTAGGGGCGGCGGGGGGTAGGGGCGGCGGGGGACGGCGGGGGTTTTCGGCGTTCGACCGGGCACTTCGACCGGGCTCTTCTGTCGGGCACTTCGGCCGGACCTCTTGACAGGTATAGACCACTCCGCTTGAGTCGGTGTCGGCCCCGTACCGGCCCGCACCCCGGTCGGCCGTCCCCCACGACGCGCCCCCGCACGGGCCACGGCTCCCCTGCCCCACCAGGTCCCGGTCCCGACGACGTGCGGCCCCCACCGCACAAGGGGTGATGACGTGTCAGTCAAACGCCTGCTCGCGCTGCTGTCCGCCGTGGTCACGGCGCTCGCGCTCGCGGTGCTCCTCCCGGCCTCCGCCAGCGCCGCCGCCTGCGGCACCGCGTGGAGCGCGACCGCCGTGTACACCGGCGGCGCCGCCGTCTCGTACAACAGCCACAACTGGACCGCCAAGTGGTGGACCCAGAACGAACCGCCGAGCACCGGGGGCTCCGGGGTCTGGTCCGACCAGGGCCCCTGCGGCGGCCCCACCGACCCCGGCCCGACCCCCACGCCGACCCCGAACCCGGGCGGATTCCCGGTCAGCCAGGCCCAGTTCGACCGGATGTTCCCGAACCGGAACCCCTTCTACACCTACCAGGGCCTGCTCGACGCCACCAGCGCCTACCCCGGCTTCGCGGCCACCGGCAGCGACACCGTACGGAACCAGGAGGCCGCGGCCTTCCTCGCCAACGTCAGCCACGAGACCGGCGGGCTGGTCTACGTGGTCGAGCAGGACACCTCCAACTACCCGCACTACTGCGACACTTCGCAGCCGTACGGGTGCCCGGCCGGGCAGTCCGCGTACTACGGGCGCGGACCGATCCAGCTCAGCTGGAACTTCAACTACAAGGCGGCGGGCGACGCTCTCGGCATCGACCTGCTGCACAACCCGGACCTGGTGCAGACCGACCCGGCGGTGGCCTGGAAGACCGGCCTCTGGTACTGGAACACCCAGAACGGTCCCGGCACCATGACCGCGCACGACGCGATGGTCAACGGGAAGGGCTTCGGTGAGACGATCCGCAGCATCAACGGCGCGCTGGAGTGCAACGGCAACAACACCGCGCAGATGCAGCACCGGATCAGCCTGTACCAGAGCTTCGTCCAGATCCTCGGCACCGTGCCCGGGGGCAACCTGAGCTGCTGACGGGCCCTGGGTCCGTCCTCGAACTCCCGTCGTCCGCCCGGAGGGCGGGAGCTCGAAGCCGGGCCCTAAGGTCGGGGCATGAACGAACTCGCGCGCCTCGTGCAGCAGACCTCCGACCGGGTGGCGGGCCGGTGCGTCGGTGTGGTGGTCGCCGGGGTGGCCGGTGGCGCCGTGGAGATCCGCGGTGCCGGGCGGACGGGCCCGGGGGGCGAAGTGCCCGGGGCCCGGACGTTGTTCGACGTCGGCTCCGTCACCAAGGTGTTCACCGCGCTCGCGCTCGCGCGGCTGGCGCTCGACGGCACGGTGCGCCTCGACGAGCCGCTCGCGGAGCTGCTGCCCCGCTCTACGGCCGTCCCGTCCCGGGGCGGGGAGGCGATCACGCTCCGGCACCTCGCCACCCACACCTCGGGGCTCCCCCGGCTGCCCCGGGGCGTGCTGCTGCGCGCGCTGCTGCGGCCCGACCGGGCGGACCCGTACGCCCATTGCACCGCCGAGCGAATACTCTCCGGGCTCGGGCGGACCCGGTTGCGTTCCGCCCCCGGGCGCAACTTCCGCTACTCCAACCTCGGCGCCGGGCTGCTCGGGCTGGCCCTCGCCCACCGGGCCGGCACCACGTACGGGGAGCTGGTGGACCGCGAGGTCTGCGCACCGCTGGGGCTGACGGACACCTGCCTGCGGCCGGACGCCGACCAGTCCGCCCGGCTGGCGTCCGGCCACGCGCCGACCGGGCGCCCGGTGCCGTCCTGGGAGTTCGCGGCGCTCCCCGGCATGGGCGGGCTCCGCTCGACGGCGGCCGACCTCGCGGCGTTCCTGCGGGCGCAGTTGGCGGCCGAGGGCGAGCCGGACGCACCGCTGGCGCCGGCGATGCTGCTCGCCCGGGAGACCAGGCACCGGGTCAACCCCTTCGCCTGGACGCACCTCGGCTGGCTCGGCCACCGGCTGCACGCCCAGCAGGGCAGGCACCTGCAGTTGTGGCACAACGGGGGGACGGGTGGATCCGCCTCCTTCCTCGCGTTCGACCCGGAGCAGCAGGTGGGGGTGGTGGTGCTGGCCAACTCCCGGCGGTCGGTGGACGAGGCGGGCACGGCGCTGCTGCGGCGGCTGCAGGTGGGGCTCGGCACGGGCGGGCGCTGACGGGCGGGGCCTGACGGACGGGCGCTGACGGGCGGGCGCTGACGGGCGGGGCCTCCCCCGCTGCCGCGGCCGCCTCCTGCCGCCTCCTGCACCTCGCCTCCCCCGCCAACCGGCGCTTCGGTCGCCCCTGCCGAACGGCACCCCCTGCTGCCGGACACGCTCCGGCTGTTTCGGGCCAAAGGGTGTCGATTGGCACTGTTCCGGAGGGTGGTGGGCGATCGATCCTGGTGGTCCGACATCCGGGAGTCGTAGTTCCGGTTGGGGAGACCGTCGAGGGCAAGGAGGGCGAAGTGGCGATGCTGTGGTCGCCCGGGTGGGCGTGGCCGTTCGTGGAGAACGGACAGGGCCGTCGCAGGTCGGCCGGTCCGCTCGGGCCGGTGGTGCAGGTGCACCGGGCGTTCCGGCCGGTCCCGTGGCGGGCGCGGACATGGCTGGACACCGTGGCGGCGGTCCTGGCACTGGTGGTCTGCCTGGCGTTCGGCGAGTGGTGGCCGGCCCCCGTGGTGGCGGCCGCGGCGGTGCTGGCCGCGAACGGGTACGGCGCCCTACGGTCCGCGCCCGGGCTGCGCGCCGTACGGGTCCATGAGGGCGGGCTGGCACTGGTCGGGGCGGGCGCCGGCGAGCGGCTGCTGCCGTGGGCGGGCATCGAAGCCGTCGAGCACTCCCCCGCCTCCGCCAGGTTCCCCGGCTTCTCCGGCGGGCGGCGGCGGGATCCCGAGCGGATCCGAATATGGCCCGTCGGCGCGACCGAGCCCCTGGTGCTGGCCCACCTGCACGGGCTGGAGGGCTTGGCGCGGGAGGCGGACGAGTTCCTGTCCCCGCACCTCCGGGCCGCACTGCACGAGGCGCTGCGCAGCGAGGGGAGCGTCCGGTTCGCCCGGGGGCGGCTGACGGTGACGGCCGGCGGGCTGGTGCACCGGCCTCCGCACCCCCTGGTCGCGGCGGAGGCGTACCGGTGGGCGGAGGTGCACTCGGCCCGGGCGTCAGGCCTCGGCGAGCTGGAACTCCGGACACGGTCGGCGGGCCTGCCGCTCACCCTCCCGGTGCCCAACGCCCGTGCGGCGGCGGACTTCCTGGAGGCCGTCCGGGCCGGGGCCCGGGTCACCTTGGCGGACACCTAGGTCGACCCTGGAGGCGGTCGGCTGGCGCAGACCGGCACCGGGCGGATCCGGCGGGCTCGTGCGGGCCCGACCGATCATCCCCTAGGGGCTGCCGGGGGTCCGTCCCGCAAGGGATCAGTACATCGCTGAGTGGACGTCAGTTCGCCTGCCCGCGACCTACCGTCGCTCATATGAGCCGACACACGAGCCGACTTCGCACCACCGCCGCGGTCGCGGCCCTGCTGCTCGCGGTGCCCCTGTCCGTCGCAGCGGCGGCACCGGCCCTGGCCGCACCCGCCGCGCCGGTCGCCGCCACTGCTGGCACCGCCGGCACGCCGAGCGCCGTCCACCTCGAACTCCCGCGCCCGACCGGGCCGTTCGCGGTCGGGCAGGAGGTCCTGCACCTGGTCGACGAGAACCGCCCGGACCCATGGGTGCCCTCCGCCGGGCCGCGCCAACTGATGGTCACGATGTACTACCCCGCCCACGCCGGGACGGGCAGCCCGGCCCCGTACATGACCGCCGCGGCCGCCCGGCTGCTGCTGGACGCCAAGCTCCCGGGCAACACCGTCCCGGCCGAGGCGGTGGCCGACACCCGGACCTGGTCCAGGACGGACGCCCGCCCGCAGGGCGGCCACTACCCGCTGGTGGTCCTCTCCCCCGGCTTCACCATGCCGCGCGCCTCGCTCAGCAGCCTCGCCGAGGACCTGGGCAGCCGCGGCTACGTGGTGGCTTTGGTTGACCACACCTACGAGAACACCGGCACCACCTTCCCGGACGGGCAGACGCTGCCCTGCGTGGAGTGCGGCCGGCTCACCACCCCAGAGGCCTGGAAGGGCCTGGACGAGAGCCGGGCGAAGGACGCCTCCTTCGTCATCGACCAGCTGACCGCCCGCCCCCACCCGGCCTGGCGCTACGCCCGCATGATCGACCGCGACCGGATCGGCATGGCCGGGCACTCCGCCGGTGGCGCGGCCAGCGTCCCGGCGCTGGTGACCGACGACCGGATCCGGGCGGGGGTGGATCTTGACGGCAGCATGGACTACGAGGTGCCCGAGTCCGGGATCGGCGGCAAGCCGTACCTGATGATCGGCCACCCGCTGCCCGACGGCGCCGAGGACACCAGCTGGACCGACAGCTGGCCCCGGCTCGACGGCTGGAAGCGGTGGCTGACCGTCGACGGCACCGACCACGGCAGCTTCACCGACTACCCGCTCTTCCTCAAGGCGCTCGGCGCGCCCCAGCCCCCGGGGACCACCATCACGGGGCAGCGCGCCGTCGAACTCACCCGCCGGTACGTCGGGGCGTTCTTCGACCTCCAGTTGAAGGGCATCGACCAGCCGCTGCTCGACGGACCGACCGCCGCCGACCCGGAGGTCCGCTTCCACTCCTGACCGGGCGCACCCGAGGGGCCGTCGGCGCACTGCCGGCGGCCCCTTCGGCTCTGCGCCCACCGCCCGGGGGCCCGGGGGGCTCCGCTACGCGGCGGAGGCGGCGGCTGCC
Organism: Kitasatospora sp. NPDC056076; assembly: GCF_042266305.1. Taxonomy (NCBI): domain Bacteria; kingdom Bacillati; phylum Actinomycetota; class Actinomycetes; order Kitasatosporales; family Streptomycetaceae; genus Kitasatospora; species Kitasatospora sp. NPDC056076. The sequence goes on along the minus strand of NZ_JBHJWG010000004.1, from coordinate 191,134 downwards.
GAGGCGATCGGTTCGAGCAGCGGGTGCGGGCGGACCAGGGCACGGGAGACCGCGTCCTCGCGGTGGCCGCCGGCCTGGGCCGGGCTGGGGCGCATGGTGACCTCGGCCGGGGGGACGGGCCCGCCGCCGCAGCCGGGGCAGGCGCCGATGAGGTCGAGGTCGGTGCCGCAGGCGCGGTGCGCGAACAGGTGGTGCGGGCCGCCCGGGGTCGCGTGCCGGCCGCCCCAGCGGCTCAACTGGTAGAGCGGGCCCCAGAGTTCGAGGCCGGTCTCGGTGAGCAGGTAGCCGTGGCGCAGCGGCGCCTGCTGGTACGGCTCCTTGCGCAGCACCCCCGCCGCGACCAGGGCGTTGAGTCGCGCGGTGAGGACGGCTCGCGGGATGCCCAGGTGGACGAGGAAGTCGTTGAAGCGCTGCACGCCGTAGAACGCGTCGCGGACGATCAACAGGCTCCAGCGCTCGCCGACCACCTCCAGGGCGCGGGCCAGTGCGCAGTCCTGCAGTTCGTAGTCCGTTCCCAGCGCCATGCGGGCCAGCGTAGTCCACGGCCGATGTTGGTTCAATGAACAGACTTTCGGTGGTAGCGTCCCACTCAAGACGAAGGTTCATTCACCAGACCCAGACCCAGACCCATTGGCCGCCCTCCGGAGGGAACACCCATGTCCCCCGCACCGCCTGCCCCTTCCACACTGCCCGGCCCGCTCGTCCGGGGCCGCCGGACCGTCCGGCCCCGCTGGCCCGTGCGGCCCGGTGCCATCCTGGCCGTCACGGCGGCCGCCACCGCCCTGGTCACCGTCGCGTACACCGCCCCCACCGCCTCGCTCGCGGCCACCGCCCAGGCCGCCCACCTCGGCGCCACCGGCCGCACCTGGATCCTCACCGGCACCCTCGTCGGCATCTCGGCCCTCCTGCTCACGGCCGGCAGCGCCGCCGACGACCACGGCCGCAAACGGGTCTTCACCTCCGGCGTCCTGCTGTTCGCCGCCGCCGAGGCCCTGGCCGCACTCGCTCCCGACGGCACCGTCTACCTGGCCGCCCGGATCCTGCTCGGCGCCGCCTCCGCCGCCGTCCTCGCGCCCGCACTCGGCCTGATCAGCCACGCCCACCCGGCCGGGCCGCAACGGATCCGGGCGCTCGGCGTCTGGGGCGCGGCCGTCGGCCTCGGCATCGCGGTCGGACCGGTCTACGGCGCGCTCGTCCAGCAGTGGGCGGGCTGGCGGGCGGTCGGCGGCGGACTCGCCGTCGTCTCGGCCGTCGTCGCCGCCTGCGCCGCCGTCCTCCTCACCGAGTCCCGGGCCGAACGGCCCCGCGCCCTGGACCCGTACGGCGTGCTCACCCTCGCCACCGGAACCACCCTGCTCATCGCCGGGCTCGCGGAGGGCCGCGGCGGCTGGGGGCGGGCCCCGGTGGTGGCACTGCTGGTCGGCGGGGTGCTGCTGCTCGCCGCCTTCGCGGTGGTCGAGACGAAGGTCCGCGAGCCGATGCTCGACCCGGCCCTGTTCCGCAGCCCCGGCTTCCTCGCCGCGACCGGCGGCGCCCTGTTCACCGGGCTCTCACTGGTCGGCTTCATGAGCTACCTGCCCACCCTGCTCCAGGGCGTGCTCGGCCTCTCCGGCCTGGCGGCGGGCGGCGTACTCGCCCTGTGGTCCGGCCTGTCCGTGGTCGCCGCCCTCCAGGCCCGCCGCCTGGCCGCCCACCTGTCGGCCACCACCCAGGTCGCCCTCGGTCTGCTCGTCTGCGGGCTCGGCGAGGCAGGACTGTACGGCCTCGGGCCCGACTCCTCCTGGCTCCGGCTGGCCCCCGGCCTGGCCGTGGCCGGTCTCGGCAGCGGCGTCCTCAACGCGGCCCTCGCCCGGTTGGCGGTCAGCAGCGTCCCCGCCCACCGCGCGGCCATGGGCTCGGGCGCCAACAACACCTCCCGCTACCTCGGCTCCGCCCTCGGCGTCGCCGCGACGGTCGCCGTCGCCTCCTCCGCCCACCCCCACACCCCCGGCCCCGAGGCCGCCGCCCAGGCCCTCGCCACCGGCACCGACCGCGCGGTCCTGCTCGCCGCCACCCTCTGCCTCCTCGGCGCAACCCTCGCCCTCGCCGCCCGCCACGCCGAACACCGCACCCAGGCCGGAGCCCAGACCCCATGACCGGGCGTGGCCCACAGAAAGTCGACCCCGCCGACTTCCCACACAGCCCACCCGGCTGCTTTGCCCCGCCACAACCAACACAAGAAGTCGACCCGGCCGACTTTCCATGCACGCCGACGCCCCGACGCGAACAAGCCGACCGCCCTCGGCTGCAAGAACCACCTGGCCCCGCCGACTTACCACTCACACCACCTAGGCGCCAGGAGTAGGTAAGGCAGCTTGGCCCCGCTACCACCGGGCCCAAGAAGTCGAAACCGCCGACCTCCCGGACACAGCCGCCGAATGCACACTCCGCCAGGGCCATGGCCTCATGGAAAGTCGACCGGCCGACTTTCCATGCGCGCCGACGCCCCAACGGGAGCCAGCCGACCGCCCTCGGCTGCAAAGGCCATCTGGTCCTGCGGCCGACACAGGAAGTCGGACCCGCCGACTTCCCACGCACACCCACCAGACAGGCACCGGGCAACTCCTGCCCACGGCGGCACCAGCCACTCAGCCGGAACGCAGGCCGCACAGAAAGTCGAACCCGCCGACTTCCTACGCAGACCAACCAGCCACCTGGAACGGGAAGGCCGCTTGGCCCCGCCACAACCAACACAAGAAGTCGACCCGGCCGACTTTCCATGCACGCCGACACCCCGACGCGAACCAGCCGACCACCCTCGGCTGCAAAGGCCATCTGGTCCCGCGGCCGACACAGGAAGTCGGACCCACCGACTTCCCACGCACACCCACCAGACAGGCACCGGGCAACTCCTGCCCACGGCGACTACAGCAGCCCGGCCGGAACGCAGGCCACGCAGGAAGTCGATCCGGCTGACTTCCTGTGCGGGTCGGGGCCTGCCATGGGGGTCAGTCGTTGGGGGTGGGGGCTTCCTCGGTGGGGGGCTCGTCGGCGAGGTCTTCGGGCTGGTCGTCGGTGGGCTCGTCGGGGTCGGTGAATCCTCCGCCGAAGTCTGGCATGGGGGCTCCTCCAGGTGGTCGGGGCGTGCGGGTGAGCGGGCTCTGTCCGAGGATCGCAGGGGTCCCCCGGCGTCCGACAGACGTCTGCCCAACTTCGTTCGGCTGTCGGAGCGTTGCCGCGGGTGAGCGGGGAGCCAGGGTCGCGGGTGACGCCCGGTGCCGGATCGGGTACAGCCTGCTCGCGCGGGTCGGCGGCGGCCACGAGGGGCGGGGCGCGGGGGCTGCGTGCGAGGATGGCAGGGCTGGTGGGAACGATCTCCGGGCGGTTCTCTGGCCATGGTGGACGATGACGCGCAACGCCGGGGGGAGCCGCAGCACGGCGCCCTGCTGATGGTGCCGATCGCCACGGCGCTGATCGAGGCCGACGGGCGGATCCTGCACTGGAGCGGCGACGCGGAGGCACTGCTCGGTTACCGTGCGGACGAGGCGGTGGGGGCGAAGGCCGCCCGGCTGCTGACCTCGGACGAGCACCGGCCGGAGGTGCTGGAGCTGTTCCGGGAGATCCTGGCGGGCCGCGAGTGGTCCGGGGTGTTCCCGGTGCGGCACCGGGACGGGCACCTGGTGAACCTGGAGTTCCGGACCCATCCGGTCCGGGGGCCCGGCGGGGAGCCGCTGGTGCTGGCGGTGGCGTCGGAGGTGACGACGCTGCGCCGGATCCAGGCGGACCTGGCCGTGCTGGACGGTTTCTTCACCCAGTCCCCGGTCGGCATGGCGGTGTTCGACACCGGTCTGCGCTACGTGCGGCTGAACGAGGCCCTGGCGGTGGCGAACGGCCTGGCCGTGCCCGAGCACCTGGGCCGCCGGCTCACCGAGGTGCTGCCCGGGATCAACGGGGACGAGGCCGAGGCGGTGATGCGGCAGGTGCTGTCGACCGGCCGGCCGGTGGTGGACTTCCGTACCCAGGGCCGTACGCCGGGGGATCCGCAGCGGGACCGGGCCTGGTCCGCCTCGTACTTCCGGCTGGCGGACCGGAGCGGGCGGGTGCTCGGGGTGAGCGCGACCATCATCGACGTCACCGAGCGCTACCGGGCCGATGCCCGGGCGGCGAGGGCGCAGGAGCGGCTGTCGCTGCTGGTCGACGCGACCGCCTCGATCGGCACCACGCTGGACCTGCGGCAGACGGCCCGGGAGCTGGCGGACGCGATGGTGCCCCGGGTCGCCGACATCAGCGGGGTGTTCGCGCTGGAGGCGCTGATCGCCGGGCGCAACGTCGAGCCGCCCGCCCCGGACGCGGCCCAGCTGGTGCGCCGGCTGGCGCTGGCCACCACGGATCCGCTGTACCCGGCCGACGCGCTGCCGGTGGACTCGGTGTACGAGCTGACCGCGGACTCCCCGTACGCCCGGGCGCTGATCACCGGGCGGACGGTGGTGGTGCCGTCCTGGGAGCTGTCGCCGCTGGCCGACGCGCTCAGCGAGAGCCGTCGCCGGGCGTTCCTGGGCGACCGGCCGCGCTCGGTGCGGATCACCCCGCTGGTGGCGCGGGGCACGACGCTCGGCATGGTGGTCTACTCGCGGCGCGGCGAGCGGGAGTCCTTCGCGGAGGCGGACATCACGCTCGGCGACGAGCTGGCCTCGCGCGCGGCCGTCGCGATCGACAACGCCCGGCTGTACCTGCGCCAGCACCAGACGGTGCTGGCCCGGCAGCAGGCGTTGCGCGAGGCGAAGGCCGCGCAGGAGCGGCTGGCGCTGGTGAACACGGCCTCCGCCCGGATCGGGACCACGCTCGATCTCGACCGCACCGCCCACGAGTTGGCCGAGGTGGCGACGCCCCGGCTGGCGGACACGGTCGTGGTGGAGGTGCTGGAGGAGCTCGTGCGGGGCGAGCGCGAGCCGCGCGCCCCGGCGGACGGTTCGGCGCTGCTGCGGCGGATGGCGTTCCACTCGGTGCGCGGTTCCACCCTGGCGCCGATCGCCCGACTGGGCGGGGTGCACCGGTTCCAGCCCGGTTCGCCGTACGCGTGGAGCCTGGCGCACCGCAGGCCGGTGCTGGTGCCGCGGATGGACGAGGAGGGGCTGGCCTGGTTCGCCGACGATCCGGTGCGCACGGCTGCGGTGCGGGAGCAGAACGTGCGCTCGTTCATGGTCGTCCCGCTGATCGCGCGCGGTAATCCGGTCGGTGTCGCGGGCTTCTACCGGACGCTGGTGGAGCGCCCGTACGAGGACGAGGACCTGGCGCTGGCCGGGGAGTTGGCCGTACGCGCGGCGGTGTCGATCGACAATGCGCTGCTGTTCACCCGGGAGCGGGACGCGGCCGCGGCCCGGCAGCGGGCGCTGGACGAGGCCTGGGCCGCCCAGCAGCGGCTGGGCCTGTTGAACGAGGCCAGCAACCGGATCGGCACCACGCTCGATCTGCACCGCACCGCACGGGAGTTGGTGGAGGTGGTGATCCCGCGCTTCGCCGACTTCGTGACGGTGGACCTGCGCGACGCGGTGCTCGGCGGCGAGGAGCCCGGGCCGGTGCCGAGGGACGGGCCGGTGCTGATGCGGGCGGTGGCGGTCGGCGAGTCGGCGCCGGACGGCAGTATGACGGCGGCCGCGGACCAGGTCGGCGAGACCTCGCAGTCGGCCGAGGTGTACGCGCAGAGCCTGCGGACCCGGCGCTCGATCCTGGTCTCCGAGGTGACGGAGCAGGAACTGCGGCGGATCGTCGCCTCCCCCGACCGGGTGGAGCCGGGGCTGGCCGCCGGGGTGCACTCCTACCTGATGGTGCCGCTGGTGGCGCGCGGACTGGTGCTCGGCGGCGCGGAGTTCGTCCGCACCCACAATCCGGCGCCGTTCGGACCGGCGGACCGTTCGCTGGCCGAGGAGCTGGCCGCCCGCACCGCACTGGCGATCGACAACGCCCGGCTCTACCGCCGGGAGCGGGACACCGCTCTGACCCTCCAGCGCAGCCTGCTGCCGCAGGAGATCCACCGCACCCTCGGCCTGGAGCTGGCCTACCGCTACCTGCCGAGCAGCGTGGTCAGCGAGGTCGGCGGCGACTGGTTCGACGTGGTCCCGCTGTCCTCCGGCCGGGTCGCCCTGATCGTCGGCGACGTGATGGGCCACGGCATCCGGGCCGCCGCCACCATGGGCCAACTACGGACGGTGGCACGGACGTTGATCACCCTGGAGCTCAACCCGGTACGAGTCCTGCACCGACTGGACGAGGCCACCTCGGCGCTCGGCGAGGGACAGTTCGCGACCTGCGTCTGCGTGGTCTACGACCCGGCGGACCGCAGCTGCACCGCCGCCTGCGCCGGCCACCTGCCGCCCGTCGTCGCCGACACCGAGGGCAACGCCCACCTGGTCGAACTGCCACCCGGCGCACCGCTGGGCGTGGGTGGAGTCCCGTTCGAGAGCGTCGAGTTCACCCTCCCCGAGCAGGCCATCCTGACCCTCTACACCGACGGACTGGTCGAGCGCCGGGGCCACGACCTGGACGAGGGGCTGGAGTTGCTCTGCCGCACGGTCGCCGACCGGCGCCGCTCGCTGGAGCAGACCTGCGACGCCGTCCTGACCCGGCTCACCGGGCGCACCCAGGAGGACGACATCGCCGTCATCATGGCGCAGGTCCGCCCGGCCGGCGCCGACCGGATCGCCGTCCTGCCGCTCACCGGCGACCACGCGATGGTCGCCCACTCCCGGCGCTTCACCCGCGAGACGCTCACCGCCTGGGGCCTGGCCTCGCTCACCGACTGGGCCGAGCTGCTCACCAGCGAGCTGATCACCAACGCCCTGGTGCACGCCGGATCACCCGTCCAGCTAAGGCTGTTCTGCAACCGGGTACTCACCGTCGAGGTCGCGGACCGGGAGAGCGAGACGCCCCGGATCCGGCGCGCCCGCAGCGAGGACGAGGGCGGCCGCGGCATCCACCTGGTCAACGAGCTGGCGCACCGCTGGGGCAGCCGCCGGACCGCGGACGGCAAGGTGGTCTGGTTCGAGCTGGAACTGCCGCCGGACCACCCGCCGCCTGTGTGAACAACGATGGGTTGTCGGCCCGGGACGGGCGTTGTTGGCCCCCGGGGCGGCCGCAGGGCTTTGCTGGTGCCACGGCCGGGCAGCCCGACCGGACGGAACGACGAGCCACAGGAGCCCACCATGCCGCAGAACGACGCCCGCACCGTCGTCACCGAGTACGTCACCCGGCTCGCCGCAGGCGAACTCGACGCCGCCGTCGCCCTGTTCGCCGAGGACGCCACCTGGACCTACCCGGGCGACCTGGCGCTCTCCCGCACCTGGCGAGGCAAGCAGGAGATCTTCGGCGACTTCCTCGGTCAGGTCGGCACCCTCTTCGCCTCCGACGGCCTGCCGAGCCTCACCCTCACCGGCGTCCTCGCCGACGGCCCGCAGGCGGTGGCCGAGTGGACCGCCGTCGGGACGGCCGCCAACGGCGCCCGCTACGAGAACCACTGCCTGGGCGTGTTCACCGTCGAGAACGGGCTGATCACCGCCGTCCGCGAGTACCTGGACACCCACCACGTGGCGCGGACCCTGCTGGCCTGAGCCCCTGCCGGCCGGGCGACCGGCAGTCGGCCGCGGCACCCGCTCAGTCCGGCAGCAGCAGGTTGACGTCCCCGAACTCGTGCCACAGGTAATGCTGTTGCACGGCCGCGCGGTAGCAGGCAGCCAACAGTGGACGGCCCGCGACGGCGGCCAGCATCAGCAGGTGCGAGGCGCGCGGCTCGTGCCAGCCCGTGAGCAGGCCGTCCACCGCGCGCACGCCGCGTTCCGGGGTGATCACCAACTCCGTCCAGCCGTCCGCCTCCTGGAGCGTGCCGTCCGGCGCGACCGCCGACTCCAGGGCGCGGACCACGGTGGTACCGACGGCGACCACCCGGCCGCCCTCGGCCCGGACGTGACCGACCAGCCGGGCGGTGGCCGCCGGGACGTGGAAGCGCTCCGCGTACGGGGCCTCGTGCGCCTCCGGCGAGGCCACCCCGGTGTGCAGGGTGACCGGAGCGACCAGCACGCCCCGACCGGCCAGCCGCGCCACCGAGTCCGGCGTGAACGGGCGGGCGGCGCTGGGCATTTCGCTGCTGCCGGGGACGGTCGCGAAGACCGTCCGGTAGGCCTCGATCGGCCAGTCGCGGTCCACGTAGCCGTACCGGATCGCCCGGCCGTGCCGGTCCAGGTACGACAACAGGGGCGCGGGCAGGGACAGTTCGGCGTACCAGAGACGGGCGGTGAAGGGCTGCACCAGGACGGCCCCGCCGCCCGCCGGCAGGGCGACGCGCAGGCCGGGACGGGCCGGGGACTCCTCCGGCGGGTAGTAGGCCGCGGCCGCGCCCGGCACGGACCGGCGCAACTCGACCAGGTAGGAGCCCTGTCGGTCGGGCTGGGCGGAGGACAGGTGCAGCGCGACCGGGGTGCCGTCGGGCAGTCGGCCGGGGAGGGCGGCCGGGACGGTGGCCGAGTTGTTCACCACCAGGAGGTCCCCCGGGCGCAGCACCTCGGGCAGCTCGGTGAAGCGGTGGTGCTCGACGGCGCCGGTGTCGCGCCGGCCGACCAGCATCCGCACCCCGTCCCGGGCCGTGCCGCGGGCCTCCGCCGGTGCGCGGGCGGAGAGTTCGGACGGGACGGTCACATCGAGGCCCAGCGCGGCCAGGGTGGTCATCGCCCGCTCCGGCCGAGGGCAGGGGCGGGGACGGTGGCAGGGGCAGGGGCGGGGAGGGCGGCCAGGTCCTCGGCGCGGTAGCGGCCGGACGGCGTGCGGTGGTGCAGCAGGCCGAGCAGCAGCGGGGCGACCTGTTCGGGCAGCGGCTCGCCGGAGATGTCCTCGCCGGGACTGGCCTCCTGCAGCATCGCGGTGCGCATGCTGCCCGGGTCGACCGCCCAGACCCGCAACTCCGGCTCCTCCCGGGCGAGTACGGCGGTGGCCTGGTCGAGCGCCGCCTTGCTGGCACCGTAGCCGCCCCAACCGAGGTAGGGCTCCACGGCGGCGTCCGAGCTGATGTTCAGCACGGCCCCGGCGTGGGCGCGCAGTTGCGGCAGGACGAGCTGGGTGAGGGCGAGCGGGGCGAGCGCGTTGACCTCGAAGAGTTCCAGCAGGTCCGGCAGCGGGAAGTCGGCCATCCGGGGCAGCGGTTCGGCGCCGGGCGCGGTGGCGCCGTTGAGCGAACCGGCGTTGTTGATCAGGAGGCTCGCGCCGCCGAGGCGGTCGGCGGCCGCGGCGAGGTGGGCCCGGTGGTCGTCGTCGACGATCGAACCCGGCAGGGCGACGACCTCGGTCAGGGCGGACAGTTCGGCCGCGGCCCCGGCGAGTGCGGTCGCGCCCCGGGCGGTGACCACCAGCCGCCAGCCCTCGGCGGCGAGGGTGCGGGCGAGGGCCAGCCCGAGGCCGCGGGAGGCACCGGTGACCAGGGCGACGGGAGCGGAATCGGTGTGCTGCGCTGCGTTCATGGCCCTACCATCGCGCCACCGGGCGGGCGGCGGATCGGCCCTGGAACCGGGGCCGGGCCCTCCGTTCGTCCTAGACCGCCGGCCGGACCTAGGACCGGGACCCGGGGGCCCACTCCCACTCCCCCTCCCCCTCCCCCTCCCCCCCCCCCCCCCCCGGCGGGAGATCGGCCCGGGTGGCCTGCACCCCCGGCGGGAGGTCAGCCCCCGGCCGCCCAGCCGGACGGGTCGTCCCAGGCGGCGAGCGTGCGGCGGCTCTCGAAGCGGCGCTCCCGACCGGTCAGCGGGTCGGTGAACTCGACCGTCGAGGCCAGCAGTTGCAGTGGTCGGCGGAAGTCGTCGGGGGCCGGTTCGGGCAGCACCACCGGGTACACCGGGTCACCGAGGATCGGCACTCCGAGGCCGCTCATGTGCAGCCGCAGCTGGTGGGTGCGCCCGCTGAGCGGCTGCAGCCCGTAGCAGGCGAGGTCGTCGCGGCGCTCCAGCAGCTCGATCCGGCTCTCGCTGTTCGGCGGCGCGTCGAGCTCCCGGGCGGCGATCACCCCGCGCTCCTTGACGATGTGGCTACGCACCGTGCACGGCAGTGCCAGGTCCGGGTCGTACGGCGCGATCGCCCGGTACTCCTTGCGCACCTGCCGGTCGCGGAAGAGCGTCTGGTAGGCGCCGCGGTCCTCGGGGCGGACCACGAACATGGCCAGGCCCGCGGTGAGCCGATCGATCCGGTGGGCGGGGCTGAGCGCGGGCAGGTCGAGGGCGTGCCGCAACCGGCAGAGCGCCGTCTCGATGACGTGCCGGCCGCGCGGGGTGGTGGCCAGGAAGTGCGGCTTGTCGACCACCACCAGGTGCTCGTCGCGGTGCAGCACCACCAGCTCGAAGGGGACGGGCACCTCCGCCGGGAGGTCCCGGTAGAACCACAGGTGCGCGCCGGGACGAAACGGTTCGTCGGGGGCGACCGGGCCCTGCTCGCCGACGATCTCGCCCGCGCGCAGCGCCGCGTCGATCCGCGCCGCCGCCACCGCGGGCAGCCGCTCGACCAGGTGCTCCCGGACGGTCGGCCAGTCGCCCTCCAGGGGCAGCCGCAGGTGCACCGGGTCCACGCCGAGGCGCTGCGGGAGGGGGGAGGCCGGGCGGCGGTTCTTGCGTCTCATCTCCCGGCCCAGCCTAGGCCCTGCCGGACAGGGCCCGGTGCGCGCCCCGTCCGCCCCGGCGGCGAGGTGCCGGGAGGGTCCGAGCACCGGCACGCCGCCGGTGCGCCCCCGCGCCGAGGTGCTGACCCGGGGCAGGGCGGGGAAAGTGGTTCGAAGGCCCTCGGGCCTGTCTCCTGGATTCCGGCGGACCCGGCAAGGATCCAAAGGATCCAGGGGACAGGCCCTGGGGCCTGGAGCTTCCCGACCACTGGAGGAGAACGCGTGAGCGCCGACGGCCCGGACGGGCTTCCGCCGCTGCACCTGCCACGGCGGACCCGGCTGCTGCTGTACGGCGCCCTCGTCCTGCTGGTCGCCGCGGTGGTGGCCGCCCTGGCCCTCGGCCCCGGAGCGACCCTGTCCCCGTTGCTCGCGGTGGCCCCGGTGCTCTTCGGGGCCACCACCCGCAAGGCCCGGGTGCCGCTGCTGGTCGGCGCGGCGGCGCTGCTGGCGGTCGGCGCGCTGGAGTCCGACAACACCCAGCTGCCGCTCTCGGTGCGGATCAGCGTGCCGGTCACGGTGCTGGCGGCGACCCTGGCCAGTGCCGCCAGCGTGGTGCTGGTGGCGGCCCGGGAGCGGCAGCTGTACCAGGTCCGGACGGTGGCCGAGGCCGCCCAGCGGGCCCTGCTGCGGCCGCCCGCCGAACGGATCGGGCCGCTGCGGCTGGCCGTGCGGTACGTCGCGGCGACCGCCGAGGCCCGGATCGGCGGGGACCTGTACGCCGTGGTGGAGACCCGCTTCGGGGTGCGGATCCTGCTGGGCGACGTACAGGGCCACGGGCTCCCGGCGGTGGAGACGGCCGCCGACGTGCTGGGGGTGTTCCGGGAGGCGGCCCGCACCGAGCCCGACCCCGGGCGGCTCGCCGAGCGGCTGGACGCGGCGCTCACCGCGCGGCCGGGCGACGGCCGGTTCGCCACCGCGCTGCTGCTGGACGTGCCGGCCGGCCGGGAGCCGGTGCGGGTGGTGAACTGCGGCCACCCGCCCCCGCTGCTGCGCCGGGCGGGCCGGGTCGAGGAGCTCGCGCCGACCGTCCCCGCGCCGCCGTTGGGCCTGCGCGAGCTGACCGGGGAGGACTACTCGGCCAGCCGCTTCGAACCGGGCCCGGGCGACCTGTTGCTGCTGCACACCGACGGGGTGTCCGAGGCCCGGGACTCCGGGGGCCGGTTCTACCCGCTGGCGGAGCGGCTGCCCGGACTGCACGGCAGCAGCCCCGCCGACCTGCTGGACGCCGTGCTGGCGGACGTCCGGGGCTGGGTCGGGGACGCCGGGCTGGCGGACGACGCGGCGCTGCTGGCGCTGCGCTGGGACCACTGAGGCAGGGGCGCCGGAAGTACGGGAGCGCGGGAGGCCGCCGGCGGCTGGCGGACGGCGGACCGCCGCTGGCGGACGCGATTGTCAGTGCCGTGTGCAACGCTTCACACACGGTCGCCGGAAGTCGACCGTACGGGTCGGAGTACGTGCCGGGCGGCGCGTGTCGACGGCGCGTGAGGACCGACGAGGGGAGCGTGCCATGGCCGAGGCGAGCGGGTCGTTCGAGGTGACGGCGTTCGAGCCGGTGGAGACGGAGCAGCGCGAGGGCGCGGTGTTCGGGCGGGTGCGGATCGCCAAGACCTTCACGGGTGGGCTGAGCGGTCGCGGCGAGGTGCGGATGCTGTCCGTCGGCGACGCTTCGGGCGGGCCGGCCTCGTACGTCGCGGTGGAGCACGTGACGGGCGAACTGGACGGGCGCAAGGGCTCGTTCGTGCTGCAGCACGCGGCCTGGGACGCCACCGGTGTGACGATACGCGTGGTGCCGGGCACGGGGGCGGGCGAGCTGGCCGGGATCACCGGCGAGTTCCGGCTGGCCGTCGACGCGTCCGGCGCCCACACCTACGTGCTGGCCTACGAGCTGGGCTGACGACCGGCGCACCGGCCCGGACCGGACCGGTGGCAGCCGGGGCCGGTGCGGTCCGGCCCCGTGTCCGCTCAGAGGATGGGCTGGGTCGCCTCCAGGCGCTGGATCGCGGTCCGGACGGCCGTCGCGAAGCTCCAGAACAGCGGCAGCGTGTTGGCCGCCCGGTCGGCCCGGGTGTTCTTGCCGGGGGCGAACATCGCGACCCGCAGCTCGGTGGTCAGCTCCAACTGGGCGCCCGCGCCGAGCATGCTGCGGTTGCAGATGTTCTCCGGGGAGATGCCGGCGATCTCCTCCTCGCCCGAGGCGGTGACGGCGCGGATGCCCGCTGCGCCGAACTCCTCCATCAGGTACTGGCGGAAGGTGGAGTTCAGCCCGCCGACCAGCACGGCCCGGGCACCCGCCTCCAGACCTGCCTGGCCGGTGGTGCAGCCGTGCAGCGAGAGCACGTTGAGGCTGCCGGAGCACATCGCCCGGACCACGGTGTCGTCGCAGTGGGTCGAGGTGACGTGCAGCGCGCTGTTGTTGGAGGGGCGCAGGCCCTCGAACATCCAGAAGTCGTGGACCGGCCCGGTGGCCGGGATCGGGGCGAGGTCGGCGGGGTGGTAGCCGGCGACGGCCAGGCACAGCTCGGAGGTGCCGCCCTCGATGCCGCCGCCGTGCGGGGCGACGACGGTGGTCCGGATGAAGGCCGGACGGCCCTGCGGGCTCTGGTCGTCGATCAGGTGCCGGCGGTAGCGGCGGCCGTAGTCGACGCCCTCGACCAGGCTGGGGTCGGCGTACAGCGCGGTGTTGGAGGGGTACTGGTCGGCGGCGCTCGCGGGGGTGCTGCCCACGGCGGCGCCGAGGGTGCTGAGGGCCGGGGCCGCGGCGAGCGCGGCGATCAGGGTACGACGGTTGATCACGTTCGGGATCATGACAGGAGGTGGGGCATCGGTAAAGTCGACGCAAAGCAACGATCAAGTCTGCACCCCATTGCGGCGGGGGCGGCCTGAACGTGTGACACGGGCTCCGCGGACGCGCGCCGCGACCACCGGGCCTACCTCCACGCTGTCACGATGATGCGATCAGTGCACGATCGGCATCGGAGGGTGGCACATGCCCGGTACCGCAACAGGCCCTGCGGCAACGGCAGCATCGGCAGCCACGGTGGCGGCCCGCACGCCGGCGTCGGTCGAGGAGGTGGCCGGACGGCTGCGGGAGATCGCGGCGGCCCTGCCCCTGGCGGACGGGGTGGCGGTGTTCAACCGCCTCTACCTCACCGTCACAGAGGCGGTCCGCGACCGGCTCGCGGACGGGTACTTCATCGACCCGCCCGCGGTGGCCGAGCTGGACGCGCTGTTCGCCGGGCGGTACCTGCTGGCCGTGGCCGCCGACTCGGCCGGGCAGGAGCCGCCCGCCTGCTGGCGGCCGCTGTTCGCGCTGCGCGCCCACCCGGGCGTGCACCCGCTGCAGTTCGCGCTGGCCGGGATGAACGCCCACATCCAGCACGACCTGCCGCTCGCGGTGGTGGAGCTGTGCCGCCGCCGGGACTGCGCACCGGCGGGGGTCGAGCAGGACTACCACCGGATCAACGGGGTGCTGGCCGAGGTGGAGGCGGTGGTCCGGGAGCAGCTGCTGCCCGGGTCCGAGCTGCCCGGGTGCGCCGAACTGCTCACCCACCTGCTCGGCGCCTGGTCGGTCGAGGCCGCCCGGGAAGGGGCCTGGTCCGCCGTCCAGGCGCTCTGGGAACTGCGCGGGCTCCCGACCGCCGCCCAGGCCTTCGCCACGATGCTGGACGGCTCCGTCGGGCTGCTCGGCCACGCGCTGCTGCTCCCGCTGGTGCCGTACGACAACCACGGCGACCACGGCGACCACCACGACGGCGGCGACCGCAGCGCCCACGACCGTGCCGGACGCACCGCGCTCGCAGCGGACGCCGAGCGGCACGAGGGCGGCGCGGGCCCCGGAACGGCCGCGGCCGCCCGGCTCCCCGAAGCGAGGAACCGGACGGCCGACGGTACGGACGCGGGCGGGCCCAACCGGCTCAGCGAACCCGCCGGGCCGATCAGCGCGGCAGGCTCCGCAGGCTGACCAGGCCGGGCAGCCGGGCGAGACCGGGCAGCCGGATCAGGCCCAGCTGGAGTGCAGCGGCTTGCCCTCGGCGTAGCCGGCCGCGCTCTGGATGCCCACGATCGCCTTCTCGTGGAACTCCTCCAGGGTGTTGGCGCCCGCGTAGGTGCAGGAGCTGCGCACGCCGGCCACGATCGAGTCGATCAGGTCCTCGACGCCCGGGCGGGCCGGGTCGAGGAACATCCGGGAGTGCGAGATGCCCTCCTCGAACAGCGCCTTGCGGGCCCGGTCGTAGGAGGAGTCCTGGGCGGTGCGGTTGCTGACCGCGCGGGCCGAGGCCATGCCGAAGCTCTCCTTGTACTGGCGGCCGTCGGCGGCGGTCTGGAGGTCGCCCGGGGACTCGTAGGTCCCGGCGAACCAGGAGCCGATCATCACGTTGGAGGCGCCGGCGGCCAGCGCCATGGCGACGTCGCGCGGGTGGCGCACGCCGCCGTCGGCCCAGACGTGCTTGCCGAGCCGGCGGGCCTCGGCGGCGCACTCCAGGACGGCGGAGAACTGCGGCCGGCCGACGCCGGTCATCATCCGGGTGGTGCACATCGCGCCGGGGCCGACACCGACCTTGAGGATGTCCGCGCCCGCCTCGACCAGGTCGCGGACACCGGCGGCGGAGACCACGTTGCCGGCCACGATCGGGATCTGCGGGTCCAGGCCGCGCACGGCGCGCAGCGCGCTGATCATGCTCTCCTGGTGGCCGTGCGCGGTGTCGACGACGAGCACGTCGGCGCCGGCGTCGATGAGCGCCTTGGCCTTGCCCGCGACGTCGCCGTTGATGCCGACGGTGGCGGCGATCCGCAGCTTGTCGTTCGCGTCGACGGCCGGGGTGTACAGGGTGGCGCGCAGCGCGTTCCTGCGGGTCAGCAGGCCGACCAGCTTGCCCTCGCCGTCGACGACGGGGGCGAGCTTGCGGTGCGCCTCGGTGAGCTTGTCGAAGGCGGTGCGCGGGTCGAGGCCCTCGTCGAGCAGCAGCAGGTCGCGGGACATCACGTCGGCGAGGCTGGTGAAGCGGTCGACGCCCTGGCAGTCGGAGTCGGTGACCACGCCGACGGGCTTGCCGTCCTCGACCACCACGAGGGCGCCGTGGGCGCGCTTGGGCAGCAGCGAGAGGGCCTCGGCGACGGTGGCGCCGGGCGCGAGGGTGATCGCGGTGTCGACCACCAGGTGGCGCTGCTTGACCCAGGAGATGACCTCGGCGATGACCTCGGTGGGGATGTCCTGGGGGATGGCGACCAGGCCGCCGCGGCGGGCGACGGTCTCGGCCATCCGGCGGCCGGCGATGGCGGTCATGTTGGCGACGACCAGCGGGATGGTGGTGCCGGTGCCGTCGTTCGAGGAGAGGTCGACGGCCTGCCGGGAGCCCACGGAGGAACGGCTGGGGACCATGAAGACGTCGTCGTACGTCAGGTCGTACGAGGGCTTGAGGTCGTTCAGGAAGCGCATGAAGGGGGCTCTCCGGCTGGGGGAAGGTACACCTCGGGTGCGGTTGCGGCGATGCCGCCGGGGCGCACTCGGGCGCCCGGCACCCAGCATTCGATTCTCCGTGAGGGTGGGGACAAAAGCCAGTTCGAACACCATTGCTGGGTGTGCACACAAAGCATGATCAATGCTCCGCGCGTAGACATGTGCGATCCTCCAAAGCCCGTCGGGGCCGGGCTCCCGCTTCCGGCTTTCGCCCCGGCCGGGGCCGCTCCCGTAGCATTCAGGCGGTAACGGCGGGGCGATCGGGAAAGCAGCGGGCGTGAGCATCGAGCAGATGGACATCGAGCAGGGTCAAGGCGAGGAGGAGATCGACTACGGTCCGGGCCTCGCCCCCGAGCGGCTGCGGCTCTGCCTGGAGGTGCTCGCCGAGCTCGACGAGCTGCACGTCGACCACCCGGACGCGATCACCGTGCGCCAGGCCGTCGGCGGCATATTCCGGACGCTCAAGCAGCGCCGCCGCCAGGAGACCCGGGCCCGCAAGACGGCCAACGACCGCGAGGTCACCGCCCGCACCGCCACCGGCGCGCCGACCCGGATCGACGACGAGACGGCCGGCGCCTTCGGCCTGACCACCGTCACCACCACCGAGATCGCCGGCATCCTGGAGCGCCCGCGCTCCTGCTACACCTGCAAGACCCGGTACGTCGAGGTCGACGCGTTCTACCACAACCTGTGCCAGAAGTGCGCCCTCCTGAACCGGTCCCGCCGGGACGCCCGGGCCGACCTCACCGGCAAGCGCGCGCTGCTCACCGGCGGCCGGGCCAAGATCGGGATGTACATCGCGCTGATGCTGCTGCGCGACGGCGCCCACACCACCATCACCACCCGCTTCCCCAACGACGCGATCCGCCGCTTCACGGCGATGCCGGACAGCGCCGACTGGATCCACCGGCTCAAGATCATCGGCATCGACCTGCGCGACCCCGCCCAGGTGATGGCCCTGGCCGACGAGGTCGCCGCCGACGGCCCGCTGGACATCCTGATCAACAACGCCGCGCAGACCGTCCGCCGCCCGCCGGAGTCCTACCGCGAGCTGGTCAACGCCGAGTCCGCGCCGCTGCCCGCCGGCGCACTGCCGCAGGCCACCACGATCGGCCGCTTCAACAGCGGCAGCGTCGACCTGCCCGCCCTCCCCCAGCAGGCGGGCGGCGGCGAGCAGCGGCTGGCCGCCGAGGACGTCACCTCGCTCGCGCTGGTCACCGGCTCCGCCACCCCGGCCCGGATCGAGGCCGGAACGGCGATCGACGCCGGCGGCCTGGTGCCCGACCTCGCGCCCACCAACAGCTGGGTGCAGACCGTCAGCGAGGTGGGCCCGGTCGAGCTGCTGGAGGTCCAGCTCTGCAACTCCACCGCGCCGTTCATCCTGATCAGCCGACTGCGCCCGGCGATGGCCGCCTCCGCGTCCCGCCGCAAGTACGTCGTCAACGTCTCCGCCATGGAGGGCGTGTTCCAGCGCGGCTACAAGGGCGCCGGCCACCCGCACACCAACATGGCCAAGGCCGCGCTGAACATGCTGACCCGCACCAGCGCCCAGGAGATGTTCGAGTCCGACGGCATCCTGATGACCGCCGTCGACACCGGCTGGATCACCGACGAGCGGCCGCACCCGGACAAGATGCGCCTCGCGGACGAGGGCTTCCACGCCCCGCTCGACCTGGTCGACGGCGCGGCCCGGGTGTACGACCCGATCGTGCGCGGCGAGGCCGGCGAGGACCTGTACGGCTGCTTCCTCAAGGACTACGAGCGCGGCAACTGGTAGGCCCCGCACGGGTGGGCACCACGACGGCATGCCCGACACCGGCAGGCCCGACATCGGCAGGCACCACGAGGGAGGACGCGAGTTGACCACCGCACCCACCGGACCCGTCGTACCCACCGGACCCGTCGCACCGATGCTGGGCGCCGGGGTCATCGTGCCCACCGGCGACGGCCGGGTGCTGATCGGCCGCCGCACCACGGCCGGTGAGCCGCCGACCTGGAGCCTGCCCGGCGGCAAGGTCGACCCGGGCGAGTCCTTCGAGCGGACCGCGGCCCGCGAACTGGCCGAGGAGACCGGGATCGTGCTGCCGGCCGAGCACATGCGGGTGCTCGCCGTGCACCTGGACCACGAGCTCGGCCGGCCCCGGCTGACCGCCGCCGTGCTGGCGCCGCCGAGCCTGGCCGAGGCCGTGGTCACCGAGCCGCACGCGTGCGCCGGGTGGGAGCGCTTCCCGGTGGACGCGCTGCCGGAGCCGATGTTCTACCCGTCCGCGCTGGTGCTCGGCAGCTGGCTGCCGCGGTACGCCCCGGCGGTGCGGGCCGCGACGCACGGCTACCCCGTCGCCCGCTGAGAGCGCGGACGACGGGGCAACCGGGCAGAAGGGCCACCGGCGGGATGGTCAACTCGCCGACGGCGCTCAGCCGTTGCGGGCGGCCTCCGGTCCGGTGATCCGCCGCAGCAGCGGCAGGGTCGAGGCGATGATGCCCAGCGAGGCGGCCAGGCCGAAGCCGGTGAGTCCGTAGTACGTCAGGCCCGGCGAGACCAGGGCGTAGTCCATCTGGGACTTGAGGAACATCGCCGCCGCCGCGAAGCCCGTCCCGATCGCGAGCGCCGAGACCACCAGCAGCGGCAGCGCGCTCTCCAGTCCGACCACCCGGCGCAGCAGCCGCAGCGGCGCGCCGGTCAGCCGGAGCATCGCGAACGGCCTTCTGCGGTCGGACAGTCCGGCGACCACGCTCACCGCGAGGCTGCACCCGGCGACCGGCAGGGTGGTCAGCAGCACCACGTTCGCCAGCTGCCGCCAGCCCTGGAGCTTCTTCTGCCCTTCGGCGGAGAAGTCGTCGGCCATCCTGGTCACGTAGGCCGGGAACTCCTCGGTGAACAGGGTCCGCAGCTGCTCCTTGGCCGCCGGGGAGTCGTCGGTGGTCGCGTAGACGATGAACACCGGGAGGGCGGCGGCCTCCTCGGCGGACAGCGGCGCCGCCGGCCACTCCTTCTCCGGGTGCGCCTGGAGGTCCAGCACGCCGTTCCGGTCGACGGCCGCGACCACGGCCCCGGGGGCGCAGTGGCCGACGGCGGGGATCTGCGCCAGTTCCGAGCAGCGGACCAGGACCGGCACGATCCGTTCCCGGCCGTACTGCGACGCGCCGATCCCGGCCGGGTTGTCGTGCAGCAGTGCCATCCCCTCGAAGCCCGGGACGGCCCGGGCCCGCGCGAGCACCCCGTCGGGCACCGAGGGGAGCGCGGCGGATCGCTCCGGGCCGAGCAGCGGGGTGGCCACGACCGCCTTGCGGACCTCGGGAGCGCCGTCGAGCGAGCCCCGGTTCACGTTGATGGTGCTCATGATGCCCAGGGTCGCGGTGGTCACGAACAGCGCCAGCACCAGGCCGGCGACCGAGCGGAAGCCCGCCCTCGGGTCGTCCGACAGACGGCGCATCGCGATCAGCGAGGCGGGCCGACCCGTCCGCCGGGCGACCGCCCGGGCGGTCGCCATGGTGAGCCAGGGACCGGCGATCACCAGGCCGAGCATGACCAGGACGAAGCCGCTCAGGTACGCCAGCGACTGGCCGTCGGTGGTCTTCGGGTGGTCGCCGACGAAGTAGCCCAGCTCGGCGAGACCGGCCACCAGCGGTGCCAGTCGCCACGGGCTCGGCGGCTTCGGGGTGACCCGGCGGGAGACCCCGAGCGGCGAGACGGTGACCCGGCGCAGGGCGAACCGGGCGGCGAGCGCGGCCGCCAGCGGCACACCCACCGCCGCACCGACGGCCTGCGGCAGGCTCAGGGAGAGATCGGTGGCGAAGAACCGGTCACCGGTGAACGGCACGTCGGCCACCAGCGGCTTCAACGCGAAGTACAGGCCGAAGCCGAGCACCGTACCGGCCGCCGCCGCCACCGCGGACTCCACCGCCGAGATCACCGACACCTGGCCCGGCGTGGCCCCCACCAGCCGCATCGCGGCGTAGCGCTGCTCGCGGGTGGCGGCGGACAGCCGGGTGGCGGTGCCGATGAAGATCAGCACCGGGAAGATCAGCGCGGCGGCCACCACGGTGAGCACCAGGACGAGTGCGTCGCCGTGCACGCCCGCGCCGTAGCAGTCGTACTCGCAGTCGGTGGGCAGCGCGGTGGCGATGCTGGTGACGGTGGTGGCCCGGGGCATCGCCCGGACCTCGTCGGCGGTGCGGCCGATGACCACCGCGAGGGTGTCCGGGGAGGGCAGCGCGTCCTCGCCGAGGGTGCCGACCTGGCGGCCCGGGAAGCGGTCGCCCAGTTCGACGGCCGGGGTCTCGCGCAGCAGCTTCGCGAGCGCCGGGGAGGCGTAGTACTCGCCCGGCGCGGGAAGCC
This sequence comes from Kitasatospora sp. NPDC056076, assembly GCF_042266305.1. NCBI lineage: Bacteria > Bacillati > Actinomycetota > Actinomycetes > Kitasatosporales > Streptomycetaceae > Kitasatospora > Kitasatospora sp. NPDC056076. The sequence goes on along the minus strand of NZ_JBHJWG010000004.1, from coordinate 170,674 downwards.
GACTCAGTCCGGGCACCAGCGGCGGGTGGGGACCGGTCGGGGCGAGTTCGGCCCGGAAGACGCTCGCGCCCCGGTAGTAGTCCATCCGCGCGTGCCACCAGAGCGGGTCCGCCGGGGCTGCCGCGGTCGCCCCCTTGGCACCCGTGTTCATCCAGGTCTGCCGGGCGTTGGTGCGGTCGATCGCGTTGATGCTGGAGAGCACCGACAGCAGCAGCCCGACCCCGATCGCCACCGCCGCCGCGATCATCAGCAGCCGGGCCACGGCCTCCCGGCCGCCGCTGACGGCCAGTCGGAGCGCGAAGCGGATCACGGGGCCACCGGCCCGGCGGAGAGCGTACGGGCCTGGCCGTCGCGGACGATCGCCTCGCGGTCGGCGTAGGCGGCGACCCGCGGTTCGTGGGTGACCAGGATGACGGTGGTGCCCTGCTCGCGGGCCGCGCCGACCATCAGTTCCATCACCTGCTCGCCGGTCAGCGAGTCCAGCGCGCCGGTCGGCTCGTCGGCGAACAGCACCCGCGGCCGGGCCACCAACCCCCGGGCCAGCGCCACGCGTTGGGCCTGGCCGCCGGAGAGCTCACCGGAGCGGCGCTGCTCCAGGCCGTCCAGGCCGAGCCGGGCGAACCAGGGGCGGGCCTGGGCCAGCGCCGCGCCCCGGCGGACGCCGTTCAGCAGCAGCGGCAGGGCCACGTTCTCCTCGGCCGTCAACTCCGGTACCAGCTGGCCGAACTGGAAGACGAAGCCGAACGTGTCGCGGCGCAGGGCACTGCGCTGTGCCTCGTTCATGCGGTCCAGGCGCTGCCCCTCGAACAGCACCTCGCCGGCGTCGGGCACCAGGATGCCGGCCAGGCAGTGGAGTAACGTCGACTTGCCCGAGCCGCTGGGGCCCATGACGGCGAGCACCTCGCCGGCCCCGACGGACAGGCTCGCCCCGCGCAGGGCGGGCGTCTCACCGAAGGCGAGGGCGAGGTCGCGGGCCTCGATGACCGCGGTCATCCGCGCACCTCCGCGGCGAGCGCGTCCAGCCGGGCGGCGGTGAGGTCGATCCAGCGCAGGTCGGCCTCCAGGTGGAACAGGCCGTGGTCGGCGAGCAGGGCGTCCACCAGGGCGCCGGTGCGCCGCAGTTCGGTGAGCTCGCGCATCCGGCGCAGGTGGGCGCTGCGCTGGGTGTCCAGGTACAGCTCGGCGTCGCGGCCGAGCAGCAGGGCCAGCACCACCTTGGTGAACAGCACGGACTGCAGGGTGGGTTCGGGGGCGACCGGCTCCTGGAGCCAGGTCTCGAACTCGGTCGCCCCGGTCTCGGTGATGACGTAGCGCTTGCGCTCGGGCCCGTCGCCCGGCTCGGCCTCACCGGCCATCACCTTGCCGTCGCGGGCCAGTCGGCCGAGGGTCGCATAGACCTGGCCGTACGGGAGGGGCTTGCCCCGGCCGAAGAAGGAGTCGTAGTCGCGCTTGAGGTCGTAGCCGTGGCTCGGCTCCCGCTCCAGCAGCCCGAGGAGGGTCAAAGGAACACTCATGCGGAGGACCATACACCCCGGATATACACCGAGTGTATATCCGGCGAGAACAAGCCGCTGACCTGGCGGAACGTCAACTCCTCGACAGGGGCGGGCAGGAGGCGGCCCCACGACCGCCCCCTGCGCCGCACCACGGCCCGGCACCCCCACGGTCACCGGACCGGGGCCGCACCCAGGCACGGAGGGCGCGGCCGGACTCCAGCCTGCCCGGCCCGGCGGTCGCTGCCGAGGGCCGAACGTCCCGGGTGGACCGGGCCCGGCCAGGGCGAATCGGGTCGAACCGGGACGGCCGGCACCACGAGCGAACCCCGGTCTTGTGCGAGGGGGGCGGTCGGGTGGAGATTGGGTAACGAAACCCCGTACGCGCCCGCGTCCTTGAGGAGATCCCGCGTGTCCAGCACACCCCGCCCGGCCAGGTCGGCGTCGCTCCCACAGCGAACCGGCCGTCAGCTGCGGCGGGCCTTCGGTGCCCGGCACGAACCGTTGGCCCGCCCGCTCGACCGGTCCCGCGCCCGCGCCTGGCTGCTCACCGTCGTCGGCGGGCTGCTGGCCACCGCCCTCTCCGTCGGCGGCGCACTGCTGCTCTTCCGCGCCACCGCCCCGCAGGCCGACACCGACCTGACCCGGCTGCACCGGATCGACGCCGTGGTAACCGCCGAACCCAACCGCGGCACGGCTCCCACCAGCCGGTTCTCCGGCGGCTACGGCAACCGGATCGAGGTCGAGGCCGCCTGGACCTACCCCGGGGCCACCCCGCACACCGGCACCGTCGAGGCCTCCGGCCCACCCACCGTCGGCGGCGTCGTCCAGGTCTGGGTCGATCCGGCCGGCAACGCCACCGATCCGCCGCTCGACCGCACCGCCCTCGCCGTCTCCGCGGCCTGCACCGGCGCCGGTGCACTGCTCGCCCTGTCCGCCCTGATCGCCTTCGCGCTGCGGCTGCGCCTGAGCGCGCTCAACCGCCGGGCCGAGACCGGCTGGACCGCCGAGTGGGCCCGGCTGGAGCCGCTCTGGAGCGGCCGCGCCGGGCACCGCCGGGAGGAGTGAAAGGGGCCCGGCCTCGAACGCGACCGTCCGTCCGTCTGTCCGTCTGTCCGTCTGTCCGTCTGTCCGTCCGCCCGGGGAGGTGGGCAGCAGGATCCGGACGGGAACGGCCGGACCGGTCCGGCGGCAGGCAGACCGGGGGAGCTGCCGCCGCCTCAGCGGCGCGCCGTCCAGGCCGGGGCCGGGACGGGCCCGGCGGCGTGGTGGGTGAGGGCGGCGACCGCGACCAGCAGGGCGAGCGCCAGGCCCAGGGCGACCGGGACGGCGGCGTGCAGGACCAGGACGGCGCCGAGGAGGGCTCCGGCGAACATCCACACCGTCGAGGCGAGCCGGCGCGGGCCGGTGCGGTCCGCGGCGAGGGCGGTGATGGTCATGGTGAGCACGGTGGTGGTGAGGTCGGGGACCTTGAGCGAGCGGACCACCGCGTTCTGGCCGCCCATGGCGAGGGCGAGCAGCCCGATCAGGGTGTAACGGGCGGGCTCGGAGCCGTGGCCGAGCACGGCCGCCAGGACGGTGCTCGCGGCGACGAGCACCGCCTGGCCGGCGACGGCGGCGGTCAGCAGGTGCCCCCGGTGGCCGGGCAGGCGGCGGGCCAGGTGGCCGCCGGCCAGGGCGCCGAGCACGAAGGCGGCCAGGGCGGCCAGCGAGGCGGTGGCGGACAGACCGGGGGCGCCGGCCAGGGCGAAGCCGAGGAACACCACGTTGCCGGTCATGTTGGCGACGAAGACGTGTCCGAGCTCCAGGTAGCTGACCGCGTCCACCACCCCGGTGACGAGGGTCAGCACCAGCAGCATCGGCACCAACGGCCCGTGCTCGGGGTCGGCTCTCAGCATCGGACGGCCTCCCGGAGGGTACGCGTGACGGTCCTCCCGTTCTACTACCTCGGCTCCCCCGGCGCGCTCAGGCGAGCGCGGACATGCTCAGGCGTGCTCAGGCGAGCGCGGGGCTGCCCGGTTCGTCCGACTCGTCGTCCAGGTGCCAGTGCAGGTCCCGGACGCCCGGCTCCAGCGAGAGCCGGCTGACGACCTGCTCCAGCGCGGGGGCCACCTGGCCCGTGATCGCCACGGTGGCCCGCAGGCTGGTGGCGTCGCCCTGCTCGGTGCGGCGGGCGCGCAGGCCGGTCGGGGCCAGGCCGGAGGCGGTCAGGGCCTGGAGCAGCAGGGCCCGGATGTGGGTCTCGGACTTGCGGTCGCACTCCACGTGGACGGTGGCCCGGGTGGTGGAGTCCGGGTCGCTGCCGGACTGCGGGGACCGGTCGAGCAGTCGGCCGGCCGGGCGCAGCACCAGGTGGACGGCGAGCACCGCGAAGGTGCCGAGCGCGGCCAGCTCCAGCTTGCCGGAGGCCGCCAGCACCCCGACCGCGGCCGAACACCACAGCGTGGCGGCGGTGTTGAGGCCGCGGACGCCGGCCCCGTCGCGCAGGATCACGCCACCGCCGAGGAAACCGATGCCTGAGACCACGTAGGAGGCGACCCGGGTGGGGCTGCCGGTGTCGCCGACCGCCTCGCTGTACAGGACGAACAGGGTGGCACCGGCGGCGACCAGGGCGTTGGTCCGCAGGCCGGCCATCCGGGCCCGCCACTGGCGCTCGATGCCGATCAGCGCGCCGCAGGCGACGCCGGTGGCGAGCCGGACCAGGAACTCGACGGTGGTCAGGGTGTGCACGACGGCACCTCCTCCGGAGGATTCACGGGGAAACGGGGCAACACGGGTAGTACGGAGCACACGGGGAACACGGGGAACACGGGCAACGCGGGCCGGGGGATCGCGGGCAAAGGAACGGACGGGTGGCGAGCCGCTGCCCGCCACCCGTCCGTACGGGCTCCGCTCGGCGGCTCAGTGGTTGAGCGCGGTCTGGACGACCTTGATGATGACCATGACCATCGCGATCAGCAGGTAGGCGCGCAGGGCGCCCATGCCGACCTTGCGGGCGGTGGACATCACCGGCCGGCCCAGGGTCTCCAGCGGGGGCATCCGCCAGTCCTCCCGGCCGGTGCGGTCGATCGGGTCCTCCTTGGTGCCGGTGCGGCCGGCCGTGAAGAAGTAGCCCGCGACCAGGACCCCGATCACGCCGCAGCCGCCCATGATCCACAGGATCGCGTCCGAGCTGATGTCCGGCCAGACCACCGAGGCGGTCAGGATCAGCGAGAGCATCACCAGCACGCCGACCACCGTGGAGGTGAAGGCGTTGGTCCGGGGCCCGTTGGCCCAGGGGCCGAGCACGGCCTTGTCGTTGCAGAGCAGCAGCAGGAAGACGGTGGCGGAGGGCAGCAGCACCCCGGCCAGCACCTGGACGAACTGGGTGATCAGGCCCTGGGTGTAGCCGTTGGACAGCAGGGTGATCGTCGCGGCGACGGCCACCAGTCCGGCGTACACGGCGTAGAAGCCCTTGGCGCCCTTGACCCCGCGGTGCAGCGAGTGCTTGATGCCGAAGACGTCGCCGATGGCGTAGGCGGTGGAGAGCGAGACGGCGAAGGCGCCGATGATCGAGGCGTCCAGCAGGGCGATGGCGAACAGCACGCCCGCCAGGTGGCCGGCCTTGTCCTCGATGCCCTTGGCGACGGCGGCCGTGTCGGAGAACTGGCCGAAGCCGTCGGTGCCCGCGAACGCCGCCGCCGTGAGGCCGATCAGCGCGGCCGCGCCGATGATCACGATCGCGATGCCGATCCACAGGTCGACCTTCTCGTACTTCATGAAACGCGGGGTGATCCGCTTGTCGATGACGTACGACTGCTGGAAGAACAGCTGCCAGGGGGCGACGGTGGTGCCGACGATCGAGATGATGACCATCATGACGGCCGCGAGCTGGCCGGCGCCGCCGGGCATCTGCGGCGTCACGAAGTCGTGGGCCATCTGTGAGGTCTTCGGGTGGACCATGAAGTAGATCGGCACCAGCAGCAGCGAGCCGACGCAGAGCGTGATGGCGACCCGCTCGAAGCGCTGGAAGGAGCCGGTGAAGGCCGAGGCGATGATGATCGCCGCCGCCAGCACCACGGAGAGCACCTTGGGCAGGCCCAGGTACCCGGCCGCCATGGTGACGCCGATGAACTCGGTGACCAGGGTGAGGGCGTTGAGCAGGAAGAGGTCGATGACGCTGAACGCGCCCCAGAACTTGCCGAAGCGCTCCAGGATCAGCCGGGCGTGGCCGACACCGGTGACCGCGCCCAGGCGCAGCACCATCTCCTGGTTGACGTACAGCACCGGGACGAGCAGGAGCAGCGTCCACAGCAGCTGGGTGCCGTAGTTCTGGCCGGCCTGGCCGTAGGTGGAGAAGGCGCCCGCGTCGTTGTCGCCGACCATCACGATCAGGCCGGGGCCGACGATCGCCAGCAGGGTCTTGAGCCGGGCGGAGAGTCCGTGGCGGGGGGTGGTGTCGTCGAGCCGGATGGTGCCGAGCGCACCCTTGATGTCGCCGACGTGGGCGTCGTCCAGGACGGCGGACCTGGCGGCGGCGGTCGCAGCGGTGGCGGCGGGAGCGGTGGGGACCGTGGGGATCTTCGGGTCCAGCATCACGTTGGTCATGGCGGGGCCTCCCTCCCCCTACCTTGAGGGGGCGTCAGGGGGCACGCAGCGGCGGACCTCCCTGCGGGCGCACGGCATCCACGCCGTACGGCGACGCTGAGCGGCGGCGGCCGTGCGGGCACGATGATGCTGACGACGCGTCAATCGGCTTGCGTCCGGGCATGGTTGAGCGCAGGACGAAGCTTCGGGTGAACGCGCAGGGAAGGTTGTTACCGCGTGCCGGAGGTGTTCGAGAGCATGCGGGGGTAGGGGCTACTGTGGCCCGGACTATCGCAGTCCATGTCTCTCGCCTCCTCCCGGTCGGGGGCGCACCGTCTGTGCGCCGCATCACGACACGGCAAGGAGCACACCGGTCTTCGAGGACCGGTACACCCCAACTCGTCAGAGCTTTGGCACTCCACGGCGTGTCCAGCCGGATCGGCCGGAAGCCACTTGGGGTCAACCCTTAACTCGGGAAGACCTGTCCTGAACCTGGGCGTCTCTCGACGTCGTCGGGTCAGTGGCCTGTGTCCGTGAAGACGCCTCACCGAACGAGGTGCCTTTTCAAACCTCCCAAAGCATAGACCCGGCGCGGCGACCCCGAGTCACCTTTTCGGCCGATCTTCGACAGCTTTGTAGAACCTTGACCAAATCCGCCGCGACTTGCTCTTCCTCCACCGGCATATATAGTTCACCGACATATGCAGCTGAACAGCTCACGAGGGGGAACCATGTCCCACATCGATCCGAGCCGACCCGCGCCCGTCCTGCAGCTGGCCGGGGTCTCCCGGGTGCACGGCCGCGGCGCCGCCGAGGTGCACGCCCTGCGCGAGGTCGACCTGACCGTCCACGCCGGCGAGTTCGTCGCCGTGATGGGGCCCTCCGGCTCGGGCAAGTCGACCCTGCTCACCCTGGCCGGCGGGCTGGACCTGCCCAGCGGCGGCGAGGTGCTGGTCGAGGGCGTCACCCTCGGTGGCCTCGGCCGGGGCAAGCTCGCCGACCTGCGGCGGCGCTCCGTCGGCTACGTCTTCCAGGACTACAACCTGATCCCGGCGCTCACCGCCGCCGAGAACATCGCCCTGCCGCGCGAGCTCGACGGCGTCTCCGGACGCACCGCCCGCCGGGAGGCCCTCGCCGCCCTGGAGGAACTGGGCATCGGCGAGCTCGCCGACCGCTTCCCCGACGACATGTCCGGCGGACAGCAGCAGCGCGTCGCCATCGCCCGCGCCCTGATCGGCGAGCGCCGGCTCGTCCTCGCCGACGAACCCACGGGGGCGCTCGACTCCGCCACCGGCGACGCCGTGCTCGCCGTACTGCGCGCCCGCTGCGACGCCGGGGCGGCCGCCATGATGGTCACCCACGAGGCCTCACACGCCAGTTGGGCCGACCGGGTGGTCCACCTGCGGGACGGCTCGGTCGCCTCCGAGAGCGTCGGACGCCGCTCCGGCAACAGCCGGGCCGCCGTCCACCGCTCCCAGCCCCTCGACGACTCCACCGCCAACTCCTTCGGCGAGGTGGCCCGATGAGGTTCGGAGCGTGGAAGGTCGCGCTGCGGATGGCCCGGCGCGACGCCCTGCGGGCCAAGGGGCGCAGCGCCCTGATCGTGGCCATGATCGCCCTGCCCGTGCTCGGCGTCACCGGCGCCGACGTGGTCCACCGCAGCGGCCAGCTGTCCCCCGCCGAACGGGTCGAGCGGGTGGTGGGCGGCGCGGACGCGCTGGTCACCGCGCTCAGCCCGGGCCAGGCCGTCGAACAGGCCCCGGTCGCCGAGGACGGCGCGTTCGCCGTCCAACCGCGGCCCGGCCAACAGCCCACGCCCGAGCAGCTCAAGGGCGCGAGCACCGACCCGACCGTCCTGGTCGGCTCGCTGCTCCCGCCCGGCAGCGCGCTCACCCCCGTCCGGACCGGACCGGAGACCGGTGCGAGCTCGCCCGAGGGCCTGGTCCGCACCCTCACCGCCGAGGCAGACCTGGGCGACCCGGTCTGGCGCGGCCGGGCCGACCTGGTCGAGGGCCGCGCGCCCGGCGCGCCGCACGAAGTCGCCGTCACCCAGGCCTTCCTGGACAACTCCGGACTCCGGATCGGCAGCGACACCACCGTCCAGGGACTGGAGCGGACCACCTTCCGCATCACCGGCCTGGTGGAGCACCCGGACGACCTCAAGCGGGTCGAACTCATCGCCCGCCCGGGCGAGTTGCTCGACCAGCTGGCCGCCGCCGCGGAACCCGGGCAGCCCGCCCCCGGGCAGGGCCGCACCAACCGCGGCTCCTGGCTGGTGCACCTCCCGGGCGGGGCCGCCCTCGACTGGGCCACGGTCCAGTCGTTCAACGCCCACGGCTACACCCTCACCGCGCGGGCCGTCGCGCTCGACCCGCCGCCGTACGGCGCCGTCCCCTACTACCGGGACTCCACCGTCTACCGCGACCCCGCCGGCGGCAACAGCACCAAGGTCGTGGTCGCCACCGTCACCGGCATGGGGCTGCTGGAGGTCGCCCTGCTCGCCGGGCCCGCCTTCGCGGTCGGCGCCCGCCGCTCCCGCCGCCAGCTCGCGCTGCTCGGCGCCGCGGGCGGCCGGCGCACCCACATCGGCGCGGTGGTGCTCGGCGGCGGCCTGGTGCTCGGCCTGGCCGGGGCGGTCCTCGGGGTGACCGTCGGCACCGGGCTGGTCGCCGCGCTTCGGTCGGTGATCGAGGAGGTCGGCGGTGCCCGCTTCGGCCACTTCGCCCTCCCCCCGGTGGACCTGCTGGCCATCGCCGGGATCGGTGTGATCACCGCCCTGCTCGCGGCCGCGCTGCCGGCCTGGCAGGCCGCCCGGCGCAGCGTCACCGCCGGCCTCACCGGCCGGGACACCGTCCGGGCGCCCAACCGCCTGGTCACCGTGCTCGGCGTGGCGCTGCTCCTCGGCGGCGGCGCGATCGCGATGTACGGCGCGGGCGCCGTCCAGCACGGCGCGCCCGTGGTCAGCACCTACGACGCCCGCACCCTCACCGTGCTGCTCGGCTCGGTCTTCGCCGAACTCGGACTGCTCGCCTGCACCCCCCTGCTGGTCGCCCTGTTCGGCCGGTTCGCCGGGCGGCTGCCGCTCGGCCCCCGGCTGGCCCTGCGCGACTCCGCCCGCAACCGCTCCCGCACCGCACCGGCCGTCGCCGCGGTGATGGCCGCCGTGGCCGGGGCCGTCGCGATCGGGGTGTACAGCACCAGCACCGACGCCGAGAACCGGCGCGACTACCGGCCAGAGGCCCCGTACGGCGCCGTCCAACTGCTCAGCCACCGGGAGGGCCCGCAGGCCGCCCAGCTGCCGGCCGAGGTGGAGAAGCAGCTGTCCGGGCTCGGCCCGCGCGCCGACGTCGGCCAGGCCGTCTACAAGTTCTGCGACAACTGCTCCAGCACCGTCACCCTCAAGGGCCCGGTGGAGATGCGCCACCTCGCGGCCATCCCCCACCTCGCCACCGGGGACGCCACCCTGCTGCACAACCTCTTCGACGTGCGGGACCGCACGGCCGAACAGGCGCTGGCCGCCGGGAAGCTGCTGGTCTTCGACCGGTCGCTGATCGGCGCCGACGGCAAGGCCGTACTGCTGCTGCGCGGAGGCGGCGGCGCCCCGCTGCAGCCCGGGCAGGTCCCCAAGCCCGACCTCCAGGAGGTCCCGGTGGACGCGGTGCTGGTCGACAACCCGGACGCCGCCCGCTACGCCCAGGGGCTGCTGTCGACCGCCGCACTGAGCAGGCTCGGCCTCGCCTCGGCGCCCCAGGGCGCGGTCTGGCGCCCGGCCACCCCGCCCGATCGCAAGGCGCAGCAGCGGGCCGCGGCCGCCGCGGCCCGACTGGACCACTACGCCGAGCTGGACGTCGAGCGCGGCTACCAGCCCAAGGGCGACGCGCTCACCCTCGCGCTCAGCGGCTTCGCCGGGCTGGTCGTGCTCGGCGCGGCCGGGATCGCCACCGGGCTCGCGGCCGCCGACTCCCGGCAGGACCAGGCCACCCTGGCCGCGGTCGGCGCACCGCCGCGGATCCGCCGGACCATGGCGGGACTGCAGTGCGCGCTGATCGCCCTGCTCGGGGCGCTGCTCGGGGCGGTGAACGGCTTCGTCCCGGCGGTGGGGCTGTTGAAGTCCCGGGCCAGCGGGTTCGGCTCGAAGGGGATGCTGCTCGCCGCGCCCTGGGGGGAGCTGCTGCTGGTGGTCCTGGTGCTGCCGGTGGTGGCCGGGCTGCTCGCGGCGCTGTTCACCCGCTCCAAGGTGCCGCTGGGGCGGCGGCTGTCCTGAGCCGTCCCGCTCTCTCCTGCTCGGGCACGCCGGGCACCTTTCGACCACCGGCCGAGCACGACCTGAGCACCCCCCGGGCACCGCCCGGAATCCGTGGGCGCCCGCCCCCCTCACCCGGGGGCGGGCGCCCGGTGCGTTCCGTAGCATGGGCCGCGTTCCAGCGGGCGAAGGGCGCCGGCGGTCGGTGCGGCGAGGGAGACGAGGGCGGTGCTACGGGGTTTCGGCGATCTCGAGGCCGAGATCATGGACCGGCTGTGGGACTGGGAGCGCCCGGCCACGGTGCGCGAGGTGGTCGACGACCTCCAGCAGCAGCGCCCGGTCGCGTACACCACCGTGACCACCGTCGCCGACATCCTGCACACCAAGGGCTGGTTGCGCCGGGACAAGGTCGGCCGCGCGTGGGTGTACGAGCCGACCTGCACCCGGGAGGCGTACACCGCCCAGCTGATGCACCAGGCGCTGGAGACCACCACGGACCGGGCCGGCGCCCTGCTGCACTTCGTCGACCGGATGAGCGGGGACGAGGCGTCCGCCCTGCTCGCCGCCCTCGAACAGGTGAAGGCCCGGGACGCCGAGTGACGCTCGCCCTGCTCGGCCTCTACCTGGCCGCGACCGGCGTGCTGCTCCCCCGCCGACTGGCCGGCTCGGCCCGGCTCCAGGCCCGGCTCCAGACCCGCCCCCTGCTCGGGGTCGCGCTGTGGCTGGCGCTGATGGCCTCCTTCACGGTCGCCCTGGTACTCGCGGCGCACCACGCCTTCGAGCCCGCCGCGCACGAGCCGGCCGGGCTGATCGGCCTGTTCCCGCACCTCGAACCGACCGGTCCGGTGCTGCCGCACACCCACGACTGGTGGCTGCTCGCCACTGCCGGGGCCCTGCTCACCGGGCTGCTGGCCGCCGTCGGCGCCCGGACCGGACGGGCCCGGCGGCGGCACCGGGCGGTGCTGGACGTGGTCGCCGTACGGGACCGGCACTGGGGCGCGCTGGTCCTGGAGCACGCCCACCCGACCATCTACTGCCTGCCCGGCCGGCGCTCCCGGGTGGTGCTGTCCCGCGGCGCGCTGCGGCTGCTGGACGAGCGGCAGTTGGCCGCGGCCGTCGCCCACGAGCACGGGCACATCCGCGGCCGCCACCACCTCTTCCGCCTGCCCGTCGACACCTTCGCGCTGCTGCTGGGCCCCCTGCCGCTGGCCCGGCTGGGGCGCTCGGAGGTGGCGCTGCTGCTGGAGATGGCAGCCGACGACGCGGCGCTGGCCGAGGTGTCCCGGAGCGAACTGGCCTCGGCGCTCTGCGCGTTGGCGGTCTCGGGGACAACTCCCGGTGGCACCTGGGGAGTCGCCTCCACCGGCGTGCTGGCCCGGGTCCGCCGGCTGGCCCGGCCCGGCAGCGGTCGGCGGCGCCAACTGGCGTGTCGACTCGGGGTGTTGACGCTTCCAGCGGTGCCGGCCCTGCCGTACCTGTTGGCCTGCGCGCCGCACCCGTAAGAGGTGCGGCGCGCGGCCGCCTCACCGGTGCCGCAGGTACGCCGCCGCGGCCTCCCGGAGCCGGTCGTGCAGGCCGTCGTAGGCGCGGGCGCGGCCCAGGACGCGCTTCGGCAGCTTGGCGACCATCGTGTAGTTGGTGTCGCAGACGTTCGCGGCCGGGGCCAGGCCGGCCTGGCTGACCAGCTGGTAGGCGTCGAGTCGGTCCAGTCCGAGCAGTCCGCCGGTCCAGCCGACCAGGTCGTGCTGGCTGATCCGGAAGGCGTCCTCCAACGGGCGGGCGGAGCCGGTGCTGATCAGGAAGTCGTCGTTCTCCAGCCGGGGCCAGGCCGGGCCGCCGCCCTTGACCAGGTCGACGATCACGGTGGTGCGCATCGCCACCTCGACGGCCGTGCCGCACACCTCGCCCTCGCCCTGCCGGGCGTGGCCGTCCCCGATGGCGAGCAGGCCGCCCTCGACGTTGACGCCGAAGTAGGCGGTGGTGCCGGCCCGCATCTCGGGGGTGTCCAGGTTGCCGCCGTGGGCGCCCGGGGTGATCGAGGCCAGCACCTCACCGGCCGCGGGGGCGACACCGACCGTGCCGTGCATCGGGTCCAGCGGCAGGTCGACCGTGAACTCGCCGGTGCGGGCCCGGAAGCGGCAGAGGCCGGCCGCGACGTCCAGGTCGTAGACCCAGACCCGCTCCTCCAGCGGGGCGTGCAGCATCGCCGTGCTGTGGGTGGCGGTCAGCGCGCCGAAGTGCGGGAAGGTGCTGGAGACGCCGTGGCCCCGGGCCGGGGTGATCTCGACGAAGTGCACCGCGAGCAGGTCGCCGGGTTCGGCGCCGGCCACCGCGATCGGGCCGGTGACGGGGTTGAGGTACGGGAAGACGCAGACCTGGCTGGGCAGGTCGCCGGTGCCGCGGACCTTGCCGCCGAAGCAGTCCTCGGTGGCCAGTTCGACGACGGTGCCGGGCCGGACGGTCACCAGCGGAGCTCGGCCGCCGAAGGTGTAGGCGTGGTCCTCGGGCTTCGGGTCCAGTCGCACGACGGTCTCGGGCAGGCTCACGTGCTCTCCTCGGGAGTGGTTTCCGGAGCGGGCGCCGGGGCGCGGGCGCCACAGCTCAGGTGGAAGATTCGCCCCCTGACTGTCCACCACCCGTCCACCGTAGTCCGCTAGCCTGCCCATCGCCATCTCAACACACGGACGAACAAGGGGACTTGATGTCAGCCAGTCAGCGCGCGAAGGCCCTCCGCCGGGTCACTCTGCTCGCCGCCACCACCGCCCTCGTCCTCGCCGGCGGCAGCGCCCGGGCCGCGTCCGCTCCGGTGTCCGGCACCCCCGGCGTCGTCACCGTCGGCTCGGGCCAGGCGCTGCCCTCCGTCAGCCCGGACGGCGCCACGGCCTACGTCGTCACGACCGACTCCGACGGCAACCTCGTGGTGCGGGCGGTGGACACCCGGTCCGGCCAGGTGACCGGCACGGCCCCGCTCGGCGCCGCCCAGGGCTCCCCGCAGTCGGCGCTCAGCCCGGACGGCTCGCGCCTGTACGTGGTGAACGGCCTGCAACTCAGCGTCGTCGCCACCGGCGGCCCGACCGTGCTCGCCACCGTCCCGCTGCCGGACCAGCCGCGCCCGACGGGCTGGTCCCAGGGCCTGGTCAGCGGCCTCGTCGCCGGCCCGGACGGCTCCGAGGTGTACCTCGTCCAGCAAGGCCCGTCGGCCTGGCGGCAGGGCGGGCAGGCCCGGGTGCTCGCCTTCGGCACCGCGCAGCGGCAGTTCGGCCCCACCGTGGGGCTGCCCGCCCTGAACACCGGCGCCCCGGCGCTCCACCCGAACGGCCGGGACCTGTACATCGGGGGCGGCGCCGGGCTGTACCACGTGAGTGCGGCCGGCGGCACGCTGACCTTCGTCCGGACGGTGCCCGGGACGGCCACCAACGGCGACAACGGGCTCGCCTTCACCCGGGACGGCGGCCGGCTCTTCGCGACCGGCCCCAACTCGGGCGGCACGCTCGACCTGATCGACCCCGCCACGGACACCCTGCTCCGGAGCATCCGCACCGTCCCCGTCCGCAGCGACGTCCCGCCCCGGCTGAGCGCCGACAGCAGCCGGTTCTACCTGCTCCAGCAGGACTCCTCCGGCACCACGGCGGTCATCTCCGTCGACACCGCGACCGCCACCGTCGACACCGCCGACTCCCTCACCCCCCAGGAGTCGGCGCTCGACGGCCTCGCCGTCGGCCCCGACGGCCACACCCTGTACGTCGGCGGCACCAACGACACCGACGCCCAGCTGGAGGTCCTCGGCCTCTGACGGGCCGCGGGGCGCCTCCGGACGAGCTACCGGAACGCCTCCGGACGGGTCGTCGGCGACCCGTCCGAAGGCGTGCGGCGCGCGGAGGCCGTTACGGGCGGAGGCCGTTACGGGCGGACAGCACCCATGTAGGGCATCGCGGAGATCGGCAGGACCTCGACGTTCTTGCCGGTGCGCGGGGCGTGGATCATCTTGCCGTCGCCGATGTAGATCCCGACGTGGTGGATGTCCGGGTAGAAGAAGACCAGGTCGCCGGGCTGGAGATCGGAGCGGGCTACCCGCGGGCCGTCGTTCCACTGGTCCTGGGAGATCCGGGAGAGCTTGACGTTCGCCGCGCGGTAGGCGGCGCCGGTGAGGCCGGAGCAGTCGAAGCTGTTGGGGCCGGTGGAGCTCCACTGGTACGGCTTGCCGAGCTGGGCGTAGGCGAACTGGACGATCGCCGCGGCCCGGCCGCTGGCGGCCGCCGGCGGCGGGGCCGGGGTGTTCATGTCCGGGCGCGCGGCCGAGCGGGAGGCCCGGTCGGCGGCGGCCGCCTGCTGGGCCTCGGCCTTGGCCTTGTCGGCGGCCTGCTGGGCGTTGACCTTGGCGCGGTCCTCGGCGCTCAGCTTGTTGAGGGTGGCCTGGGCCTGGGCCAGCTTGGTCTGGATCTGCTGCTTCTTCGCCGTCAGTTCGGTGCCGACCGAGTCGAGCTGGGCGAGCGTGGCGGTGGCCTCGGCGCGGTCCTGGTCGAGCTTGCGCTGCTCGTCCTGGGCCTGCTTGAGCAGGGCCGTCTGGGTGCCGGCGGCCTGGTTCTGCGCCGAGGCGCGCTCCAGGTAGCCGGCCGGGTCGGAGTCGAACATCAGCTGGACGGAGGGGTCGATGCCGCCGTTGCGGTACTGGTCGGCGGCGACGGCACCGAGCCGGGTGCGCAGCTCGTTCATCGACTCCTGGCCGCGGGCGACCTTCTCCTGGATCCGGTTGGCCTCGCCCTGGAGCTTCTGCTGCTTCTCCTGGAAGCCGTTGTACTGCTCGACGGACTGCTCGGCCTCCTCGTTGAGCTTGTCCACCTGCTCCTTGACGGAGGCCAGGCTCGGGGTCGGCTCGGCGTGGGCGGTGCCGGCGGCGAGCACCGCACCGCCGGCCATCGCCGTGGTGAGGACCGCCATGCGGGCCCGGCTCGGGGGGCTGGGCTTACGGCGCTTTCCCATCGAGGTGGCACTCCTTCGGGGGACGGGCGGGGAGGTGCGGTGACGTGCGGTGACACTGGAGGAACGTCCGAGTGGCATTCGCACGTTCATTCGGCCGATCGGGGGGACGACCGGCCGGGACACCCGCAGGGCGCGCCGGGGGACGCGCAGGGGACGGCGAAGGACGGGCGGGGCCGTACGGGGGATGCCGTCCCCACC
This sequence comes from Kitasatospora sp. NPDC056076, assembly GCF_042266305.1. Classification (NCBI taxonomy): domain Bacteria; kingdom Bacillati; phylum Actinomycetota; class Actinomycetes; order Kitasatosporales; family Streptomycetaceae; genus Kitasatospora; species Kitasatospora sp. NPDC056076. The sequence continues at coordinate 155,194 of NZ_JBHJWG010000004.1, read as the reverse complement.
CGCCTTCTTCGAAGTAACTTAATAGATGAGGGGCGGGGTTCCGCAATCCCCCTGATCCAGGGCACTTCCGGGCGGCCCGCCGACCCTCCGCCGGGCCCCGGCCCCCGCCTCGTGGCACTCCCCGCCGGACGGAGTGCTGGCCACGGGCCGAAAGCGCGCCAAATCGAGAACAAGGTCACACTTAACGACCCTCCTTCCGCTCCGCTAACGGGCGCTAACCTGCGGACATGAAGGTCCCGCCCGAAAGGCTCCCCCTCGCCGCCGAGTTCCCGGCCGCGCACCGTGAGCAGTGGCAGCAGCTCGTCGAGGGCGTGCTGCGCAAGTCCGGTGCCCGGCCCGAGGACGGCGCCGCCGCCGAGCAGGCGCTCACCACCGCGCTCCAGGACGGGCTGCGCGCCCGCCCGCTGTACACCGCCGAGAACACCTCGGTCGAGCCCGGCTACCCCGGCTTCCCGCCGTTCGTCCGCGGCGGCCGGCCGCAGGGCTCCGCCGTCGCCGGGTGGGACGTACGGCAGCGGCACGCCGACCCGGACCGCCGGCGCGCCAACGAGGCCGTCCTGGCCGACCTGGAGCACGGCGTCGGCTCGCTCTGGCTGGAGCTCGGCGACGCGGGCCTGCCCGTCGCCGCCCTGCCCGAGGCGCTCGACGGGGTGTACCTGGACCTCGCCGCCGTCGCCCTCGACGCGGGACCGGACTTCACCGAGGCCGCCGAGCGGCTGTTCGGGCTGTACGAGGAGCGCGAGGTCTCCCCCGCCTCCGCCGCCGGCAACCTCGGCGCCGACCCGCTCGGCCTCCAGGCCCGCACCGGCTCCGCCGGCCGCACCGACGCCCTGCTCGCCGAGGCCGCCGCGCTCGCCGCCCGCTGCGCCGAGGGCTACCCGAACGTCAGGGCCCTCACCGTGGACGCCCTGCCGTACCACGAGGCCGGCGCCTCCCCCGCCCAGGAGCTGGGCTGCGCGCTCGCCACCGGCGTCGCCTACCTGCGCGCGCTGACCGCGGCCGGCCTCTCCGTCGACGCCGCGCTCGGCCAGCTGGAGTTCCGCTACGCCGCCGACGCCGACCAGTTCCTGACCATCGCCAAGTTCCGCGCCGCGCGCCGCCTCTGGGCCCGCGTCGCCGAGGTGTCCGGCGGCTCCGCCGAGGCCTCGGCGCAGCGCCAGCACGCCGTCACCTCCCGGGTGATGATGACCGCCCGCGACCCGTGGGTGAACATGCTGCGCACCACCGTGGCCTGCCTGGCCGCCGGGGTCGGCGGCGCCGACGCCGTCACCGTGCTGCCCTTCGACAGCGCCCTCGGCCTGCCCGACGCCTTCGCCCGCCGGATCGCCCGCAACACCCAGTCGATCCTGCTGGAGGAATCCCACCTGTCCCGGGTGATCGACCCGGCCGGCGGCTCCTGGTACGTCGAGCAGCTCGGCGAGGAGCTGGCGCAGGCCGCCTGGGCCTGGTTCCAGGAGATCGAGCGGGCCGGCGGCCAGCAGGCCGCGCTGGCGTCCGGGCTGGTCGGCGACCGGATCGCCGCGACCTGGGCGGAGCGGTCCGCGAAGCTCGCCAAGCGGCGCGAACCCGTCACCGGTGTCAGCGAGTTCCCGCACCTGGACGAGCAGCCGCTGGTCCGCGAACCGGCTCCGGCCGGGCACACCGGCGGCCTGCCGCGGGTGCGCCGCGCCGAGGCGTACGAGGCGCTGCGGGACCGCTCGGACGCCCACCTGGCGGCCACCGGCGCCCGCCCGGCGCTGTTCCTGGCCTCGATCGGCACCGCCTCCGCGCACACCGGGCGCACCACCTTCGCCGCCAACCTGTTCCAGGCCGGCGGCATCGCGACGGCGTCCACCGAGGGCGTCGACCCGGCCGCGTTCGCCGCGGCGTTCCGCGAGTCCGGTGCGGCCGTCGCCTGCCTGTGCTCCAGCGACGCCCTGTACGGCGAGCACGCCGCGGCCGTCGCCGTAGCCTTGAAGGAGGCGGGCGCCCAGCGCGTGCTGCTGGCCGGCCGCCCGGCCGAAGTACCCGCCGGAGTGGACGAGTTCATCTACGCGGGCGGGGACGCGATCGCCGTCCTCACCTCCCTGCTGGACCTCATTGGAGTGGCGCGATGATCCCCGACTTCACCGGAATCGGGCTGGACGACTCCTCCGCCGGTTCCTCTGCCGGTTCCTCCGCCGGTTCCTCTGCCGGCTCGGCTGCCGGAGAGGTCACCGACGCCCAGTGGCAGGCCGCCTGGCAGCGGTCCACCGGCAAGGCCCCCGACGAGCTGGTCTGGGACACCCCCGAGGGCATCGGCGTCAAACCGCTGTACACCGCGGCCGACCTCGACGGCCTGGACTTCCTGGAGACGTACCCCGGCATCGCCCCGTACCTGCGCGGGCCGTACCCGACCATGTACGTCAACCAGCCGTGGACCGTCCGCCAGTACGCGGGCTTCTCCACCGCCGAGGAGTCCAACGCCTTCTACCGCCGCAACCTCGCGGCCGGCCAGAAGGGCCTCTCGGTCGCCTTCGACCTGCCGACCCACCGCGGCTACGACAGCGACCACCCGCGCGTCACCGGCGACGTCGGCATGGCGGGCGTCGCCATCGACTCGATCTACGACATGCGCCAGCTGTTCGACGGCATCCCGCTGGACAAGATGTCGGTGTCGATGACCATGAACGGCGCGGTGCTGCCCGTCCTCGCGCTGTACATCGTCGCGGCCGAGGAGCAGGGGGTGCCGCCGGAGAAGCTCGCCGGGACCATCCAGAACGACATCCTCAAGGAGTTCATGGTCCGCAACACCTACATCTACCCGCCGCAGCCGTCGATGCGGATCATCTCGGACATCTTCGCGTACACCTCGCAGAAGATGCCCCGGTACAACTCGATCTCCATCTCCGGCTACCACATCCAGGAGGCCGGGGCCACCGCCGACCTGGAGCTCGCCTACACCCTGGCCGACGGAGTCGAGTACCTGCGCGCGGGCCTGGACGTGGGCCTGGACGTGGACGCCTTCGCGCCGCGGCTGTCGTTCTTCTGGGCGATCGGCATGAACTTCTTCATGGAGGTCGCCAAGCTGCGCGCGGCCCGGCTGCTGTGGGCCAAGCTGGTCAAGCAGTTCGACCCGAAGAACCCCAAGTCCCTCTCGCTGCGCACCCATTCGCAGACCTCCGGCTGGTCGCTGACCGCCCAGGACGTCTTCAACAACGTGACCCGCACGTGCGTCGAGGCGATGGCCGCCACCCAGGGCCACACCCAGTCGCTGCACACCAACGCCCTCGACGAGGCGCTCGCCCTGCCGACGGACTTCTCCGCCCGGATCGCCCGCAACACCCAGCTGCTGCTCCAGCAGGAGTCCGGCACCTGCCGGGTCATCGACCCGTGGGGCGGCTCCGCGTACGTCGAGAAGCTGACGCAGGACCTCGCCGCCCGGGCCTGGCAGCACATCCAGGAGGTCGAGGCGGCCGGCGGCATGGCCAAGGCCATCGACGCGGGCATCCCCAAGATGCGCGTCGAGGAGGCCGCCGCCCGCACCCAGGCCCGGATCGACTCCGGCCGCCAGCCGGTGATCGGCGTCAACAAGTACCGGGTCGAGAACGACGAGCAGATCGACGTCCTCAAGGTCGACAACTCGGCGGTGCGGGCCCGGCAGATCGAGAAGCTGCGCCGGCTGCGCGAGGAGCGCGACGAGGCGCAGTGCCAGGACGCCCTGCGCGCGCTGACGGCGGCCGCCGAGGCCGGCCCGCAGCGCGGCGGCTCGCTGGACGGCAACCTGCTGCACCTGGCCGTCAACGCGGCCCGGGCGAAGGCGACGGTCGGCGAGATCTCCGACGCCCTGGAGAAGGTGTACGGCCGCCACTCCGGCCAGATCCGTACCATCTCCGGTGTGTACCGAGACGAAGCGGGCCCGTCGGCGCCCCTCCAACGCACCCGCGACCTGGTCGAGCGGTTCGAGCAGGCCGAAGGCCGTCGCCCGCGCATCCTGGTCGCCAAGATGGGCCAGGACGGCCACGACCGCGGCCAGAAGGTGATCGCCACCGCCTTCGCCGACCTCGGCTTCACCGTCGACGTCGGCCCACTGTTCCAGACCCCGGCCGAGGTCGCCCGCCAGGCCGTCGAGGCGGACGTCCACATCGTCGGCGTCTCCTCGCTGGCCGCCGGGCACCTCACCCTGGTGCCCGCGCTGCGCGCCGAACTGGCCGCGGCCGGGCGGGAGGACATCACCATCGTGGTCGGCGGCGTCATCCCGCCGCAGGACTTCCAGGCCCTGTACGAGGCGGGCGCGGCGGCGGTCTTCGGCCCGGGCACGGTGATCCCGGACGCGGCCTTCGACCTGCTGACCGCCCTGGCCGTCGAACTCGGCCACGAGCTGTGAGCCGCTGAGTCCGATGCCACCGAGGACGATCGACCTCGACGCCTACGTGACGGGCGTCCTGGACGGCTCGCGCGCCTGGATCGCGCGCGCCGTCACCCTCGTCGAATCCACCCGCCCCGACCACCGCGCGCTCGCGCAGCAGCTGCTCCAGCGGCTGCTGCCGCACGCGGGCGGGGCGGTGCGGGTCGGCATCACCGGGGTGCCCGGTGTCGGCAAATCGACCTTCATCGACTCCTTCGGGACGATGCTCACCGGGCTCGGCCACCGGGTCGCCGTGCTCGCCGTCGACCCGACGTCGAGCCGCACCGGCGGGTCCATCCTGGGCGACAAGACCCGGATGGAGCGGCTGGCGGTGGACCCGGCCGCCTTCGTGCGGCCGTCGCCGACCTCGGGAACGCTGGGCGGCGTCGCCAAGGCCACCCGGGAGTCGATGGTCGTGATGGAGGCGGCGGGCTACGACGTCGTCCTCATCGAGACGGTGGGGGTCGGGCAGTCGGAGACGACGGTGGCCGGGATGGTGGACACCTTCCTGCTGCTGTCGCTGGCCCGGACCGGCGACCAGCTCCAGGGCATCAAGAAGGGCGTGCTGGAGCTCGCGGACGTCATCGCCGTCAACAAGGCGGACGGACCGCACGAGCGCGACGCCCGCGCCGCTGCGCGCGAACTCGCGGGCGCACTGCGGCTGTTGCAGGCACCGGACGCGGCGTGGACGCCGCCGGTGCTGACGTGCAGCGGGCTCGACGGGGCGGGCCTGGACGTGCTGTGGGAGCGGTTGCAGCAGCACCGCAAGATACTGGACGCGACGGGCGGGCTGGCCGCGAAGCGGCGGGAGCAGCAGGTCGAGTGGACGTGGTCGATGGTCCACGACCAGCTGTACGCGCGGCTGCACGAACACCCGGAGGTACGGCGGCTCACCCCGGACCTGGAGGCCCAGGTACGGGCCGGTACGCTGCCGGCGGGGCTGGCCGCGCAACGGATCCTGGACAGCTTCTTCGGTACTGCCTGAGGGAGTTGGGGACCATCGCCACAGTTGTCGAGGACGTGCTGATCGAGGCCGACACGGCGTCCGTGTGGGACGCCGTACGGGACGTCGGCGCCGTGCACCGGCGCCTCATCCCCGGCTACGTCCTCGACACCCGGATGGACGGCGACGTCCGGTACCTCACCGTGCCCGGCGGTGCGGTGATCCGGGAGCTGATCGTCAGCGTGGACGAGGAGTTGCGACGGTTGGCGTACTCGGCCGTCGAGGGCTTCAAGCTCCCGCTGACCCACCACCACGCCTCCTTCCAGGTGCTCCCGGTGGCCGAGGGACGGTGCCGCCTGGTGTGGACGACGGACGTGCTCCCTCACGAGATGGCCGACCAGGTCCGCCTGCGCGTCAGCCGGGGCGCCCAGGTCATGAAGGCGACCCTGGAAGCCGGCTGACGGTCTCGCCCGGCTACGCAGCGGGCAGGAGCCAGCTCGGCCCGCCCGGGTCGCCGATCCAGACCCGCTGGCCGTCCGGCGTCACGGTGATGCCGTACCGGTCGCGGCCCGGTCGGCCCTGCTCGACCCAGACCGCGTAGGCCTCTTCCACCGTGTCCCACAGCCGTCGCGGGCCGCACTGCCGGACCGTGCCCGCCTCGACACGGGCCCAGGAGCCGTCGTCGGCCCACAACTGGCATGCGGTGACGTGCTGGTGGCCGTCGCACTCGGTGGACTGCCCCAAGCCCGGGAGAACGATCGACAACAGGTGCCGGAACGAGTCGTCCCCGATGGCGCCCGGATCCACATCGGTCGCCCGGCCGGTGGTGCCGGCCGGAGTTCCGGGGTAAACGGGAATGCCTCTGGCGCCCTCCGCGCGAACCGTCATGAAGTACGAGGCGAACGGCAGGAACCGACCCGAGGCGCCCCCACCCTCGCCGACGACCAGGCGGACGGTTCCCCATCCGATCGGCGCGACGATGACCCCGCCGGGCCGGACCTGTCGCAGCCACGCCGCCGGGATGGACGCGAACCCACAGGTGGCGATCAACCGGTCACACATCTCCCCGCCAGGGTGACCGGCCCTGCCGTCCCCCGCGTACACGGTGACGGGGTAGCCGCACTCCTCCAACCGCTCCCTGGCGAGTCCGGCCAGGGAGCGGTCCACCTCGATCCCCGAGACGTTTCGGGGGCCGAGGCGCTCGGCGAGCAGTGCGAGGTTGTAGCCCGTTCCTGCCGCGACCTCGAACACCCGGTTGCCGTCGTGCACATCCAGCGCGTGCAGCATGTCGAGCATCAGGGCGGGCGCGGTGGAGGACGAGGTGGCTGCCCCGCCGGTGAGTTGAGTGACCAGGACGTCGTCGGCGTAGACGAGGTCGAGCCAGTCCCGGTCGGCGGGGGTGATCCGACGATCGGGGCCCTGCCAGAACGCGGGGACGAACACATGGCGGGGCACGCGTTCGAAGACCTCACGCCAGCGCGGATCCGGAAGGTGCCCCGCGGCGGCGATTCGGCGAGCGAGCCGACGCCGCAGCTCGGCGGCCCGGTCGGTGTCCGTGACGGTCAAGGTGTTCCTCCCGCAAGAAGGTCGGCGATTGCCGGGGCGATCGGGAGACCGGTCCGGTTTTGAATCCAAGACCACTCCCCGGAGGGATTGCACTCGAACAGCACCCACTCGCCCGCAGGTGTGACGGCGAAGTCGAACGCCCCGAAGTTCAGCCGGAAGTGAGCCAGCCAGGCCAGCACACCCTTCCGGACGCGGTCTGGCACCTCGGTGACTTCGTAGGTGAGGGCATCGTAATCGGAGCGCCAGTCGACGTGGGACGCATCGCTCCCGGCGTGGATCTCGGCGGCGAACATCCTGGTACCGACCACGGTGAGTCGCACCTCGTGCCGCTTGGGGATCCACTCCTGGAACAGGTGCGCTGTCAACGCCACCGTCTCATCGATGGCACCGGGGTCGATGAGGTGCGTCGGCACGCCGTTCCGGCGGCCGTCGTCATAGCGCAGAGGGCCTCCCATCAGCGGCTTGCAGATCACCGGCCCATCGATTCGTCGACAGAACCGGCGGGCAGCCTCCGGGTCGGTGGTGATCAGGGAACGGGGAGTGGACAGACCCTGGGCGGTGGCCACGGGAAGCTGCCCGGGCTTGTGGGAGGCGATCCCGTCCACGTCCGGACGGTTCACCCACAGCACCGGCAAGCCGTAGAGGAGGCCGAGGAGACCAGCGAGGGCCTGATCCTTCGCCCACGTGTGGTGCGGCTCCACGATGGCAGTGCTTACGGAGGGGAGGCAGGGCCGCCTGTAGTAGACGGCCCTCACCCCCTCCAGCGGCACGGAGCGGTGATCGTCAGCGAGGATGCCGGACCACGGGGCCGCATCGTGCTCGACGGTGAGCGTCATCCGCTGCGGGAAGTCGCCCATGTCGAACCGCATCACCGGCGCCCCGCGCTGCGTCAGCTCGTCCACGACGAGATCGGCAGTCGGATCCATCTCCTTCGCGACGACCAGCACCGCGCCGCTGTCGAGAATCCGCATGGATCAGCCGACGACGTACGGGTCGGCGGTGTCGTCGTTCTTGCTGTCCCAGTTCGTGTTGGTGCAGGACCCCGCCATCGCGGTGCGGGCGAGCAAGCCGCCGGCGGTGGTGATGTTCACCTGCCGCTCCGGGTCGAAGCGGAAGGTGGAGCCGTCCACGTCGACGGTGTAGGGGGTCCGCTCGGCGCGGGCCCCGAAGGGGATGACCGGGGCATCGATCGCGGTCGTCATGGTGACCTCCATGGGTGTCGTAGTGCTGTCCGGTGCCTGGTGCGAGATGTGATGACATCCCGCATCAGACATCGAAGTTACGCACCGTCAATCGATCGCCACAGTGCCGGAGCGTCTTCCATTCCGTCTTCCGGAAGTGATGTCAGGCCCCCACTGAGCAAAGACCTCAGCAACCTCGGGGACCTTCCGATACCGGCGCAACGCCGCGACGACGACCTTGGAACGATCCTGAGCACGCGACGACGGGACGCCGGCCAGTACCTGGAACATCCGGTGCGCAGTCTCCGCAGCCTCCTCCGGCTCATTGGCATCGGCCAGAGCGACGGCGAGCCAGGAAGCATAGAGGGAGAACTCACGGGCATGGCTCGCGTCATAGGTGGCGAGCACCTTTCGCAACAGTGGCGCGGCCCGGAGGGGGCGGCGCAGCTGGGTGTAGACCCGGGCCTGCATGATCTCCTGCTCATCCCGGTTCACCCAGTACAGCCACAATCGCGGATCAGCCGTCGCCTCCATCTCCTCATCGGCGGCGTCGATCTGGTCCAGTGCGATGTCGATCGCGGACAAAGCCGTGCGCTGGTCGCCTGCAAGGGTCGCGACCCAAGCCTTGCGAGCAGCGGTCAGCGAGTACGCGCGCACAGAACCACAACCCACCTCCTGTTCGGCAGCGCTCACGAGCTCGATGCCGCGCTGGAGGTTGCCCCGATTGGCCTCCCAATACCCCCAGGACCCCAGGAGGTGAGCGGCGAGTGGGCCGTCCTCAGCCTGTCTCGCGGCAGCGACGCCGAGGCGGAACAGCGGCACCGGATCAGCCTTGCCCCCCGAATCGGTGGCGACCCAACCTGCCAGTTGCGCGAGTTCGCCCACCCCGCTCAGCAGCCGCCGACCGACAGCCTCGGTGTGGCTCGTGCCGTTGAACAGTCGCACAGCCGAACGCAGCTCCCGGACCACGGCTTCCACCAGGTCTCCCCCAGCCAGCACGTCGTCCGCCAGACGCAAACCGTGAACCCTCCGGAGCAGGCCCTCGGCGTCTGCCACGCCGACGGCGTTACCAGTACTGGTCCCGAGTGGGGACAGGGCGGTATCGGCGGGCAACAACCGGGCGATCACCTCACCGGACGGGACGGGCGCGGTGACCTTGAACCTGCGGATCGCCTTGGTCGCGGCACGTGCCCGGCGTAGACGGGATTCCTCCAGCTCCAGCACCTCGGCCAGGAAGGGAAGGTACTGAGGACCCGGCGTTCGACCCTCGTACTCCGTCTCCCACCGCCACACGTCCGTGCGCGTGGGGGTGCAGCCGGAGGCAGCAGCCAGCTTGCGCGCCACGTCCTCCTCGGACAATCCGAGAACCTTGCGGCGGGCGGTGATCAGGTCGCCGATACGCTCCTCCCCACTGTGCTCGGCCATCTCGCCGTCCCACCCTCTCCCGGCATGCCCGATTGCATCTGCCTTACAACTATCAAAAGCGCCAGCGGGGTTGTGGCCCAAGCGCCCCGAGTCGATGATCACCGGCCGCGGCCCGTCGCGAACCCTGCCACGATGACGACAGAGAAGAGCAACCACCACACGAGGCGCACCACACAGAAGCGCCCGGGCATCACGCCACCTCGCGGAGCGAGCGGAGGTTGTTCGCCGTGCCCCACCCATGCGTGGGGCACGGCGCTTCGGCATCCGCCTGGTACTCGAACCAGACCACCTTGCCCCGCTCCGCCGGGCGCCACCCCCACGCGTGGGCGAGAGCCTGGACGAGCAACAACCCCCGCCCGGTGGTCGCTTCGGGACCCCGCTCGCGATACGGAAGCTCTGGACCTCGATCGGCAACCTCCACCCGCACCCGCCCACTACGCCGGTGGACGGACACGACACACCGCTCCCCCGTGTGCAGGAGCGCATTCGCGATGACCTCGCTCGCACACAACTCCACCTCCTGGAGCCCGTCTTCGGTCAACGGCACCCCCCACTCCCGCAGGATCGCTCCCACCAGCCGCCGAGCCGCCGGCACGGCCTCGGCCCCCGGCGGCACACCCCACTCCAGAGGCACCGGGAATCGAGCGTTACTCAGTGGGCTGACAATCACGAACAGCCTCCAAACCAGGCAGACGATGAGAGTGCCGAGACGAGACCCGGCGTCGGCGGGCTCTCACACTCAGTGAACGATCCGTCACGGTCGTGAGACCATTGGCAATGCGGTACCCGCATACGGATATGCGCGGGCCGCATTGGACTGCCTCGCCAGCTTGGCTGAGGTCGTAGCGTTTGGATGGCCTGTTGAACTGGAATTCGCCAGTGGTCCGGGAGGCTTCCCGGGCAGCGAACTACGGGAAGATCATCGAACTGGCCCGAACCGAGCAGCGCATGACCCAGGTACAGCTGGGCGAGGCCTGCGGGTTGTCGCAATCCGCTATCTCGCGCTTGGAGAAGCGAGGGAACGGCCCCTATGCCATGGATGTGCTAACGAGAGTGTCGCAACACCTCAGCATCCCGGCCGGATTGCTAGGCCTCGCCGATACGGCGATGCGAGCACGATTTGGAACTGAGGACGTGCATAGACGCCAACTTCTCAGTGCAGCTGCGGCGATCGTGGCAGCACCAGTCCTCTCCACCGTTGCTGGGCCTGCCGATGAGGCCGAGCAACAGGCTGCCGCACTTCGGCTTGCAACCACGTCATACCGGCGGCTGGACGGGGCAACTCCCTCACGAGAGCTGACCGATGTCGTCCACTCTCACCTTCGTCTGATTCAGGGACTGGTCAGCGCGGCGCCAACAGATACCCACCGAATCAGGCTCGCCGCCGTCGCGAGCGAGGCGGCAAGCCTGGCCGCCTGGCTGGCGTGGGACATGGGAGATCACGGGTCTGCTCGATCGTTCTACGGCGCCGCAATCAAGGCAGCCCGATCTGGCGCGAACCCCCTACTCGCCGCCTACCAAGCAGGAAGTCTTGCACAGTTCGAAGCCCACACTGGAAACCCAATCCAGGCACTCAACCTGGTGAAGAAGGCACGCAGCCTCCTTGAACCTGGGCGACCAGCCATCGCAGACGCATGGCTCGCATCTGTAGAGGCCCTCGGACACGCATCTGCCGGCGACCAGCGAAGCTCGGATCGCGCGCTGACACGCAGCCGAGCTGCCGCCCGCACAACTACGGGAGACGAGCCGCCCCCATGGCCATGGGTATTCACCTTCGACGAGTCCAAAGTCGCTGCCTCCAGAGCGACCTGTGGCGCCAAGCTAGGGCTTGAAGCATGGGTGTCAGATGGCGCAGGCGCCGTCCTCGCCACCGGTCACGCGAAGCAACGCGCGTTGCTGGTGATGGACCTAGCAACAGGCCACCTGGCCGCCGGCCGGATCGAGGCGGCGTTCACGCTTGCAAGTCAAGCCCTGGAGGTCGGTCTCCAGTACCGTTCAGGGCGAATCATCGAGCGAGGCCGCACACTTCGGCGGTCGCTCAACACTTCCTCACCTCCCAAGGTCGTAAGGGAGTTCGATGAGCGCCTTCACGACGTCTATCTGTAGGAGGAAGCGATGCGGATCGGGATCACAGGGCACCGAGGACTGAATCCCGAGGTGGAAGCAAAGGTCCGACAGCTTCTCATCGACATTGCCTCGGAGGAGGATCCACGCGCGCTCACCGTCGTGTCATGCATAGCGGACGGGCCGGATTCCTGGATGGCGGAGATCGCGCTCGAGCACGGCGGGCTGTTGGAAGCCGTCATCCCCGCCGATGGATACCGGGACGGGCTGCCGGATTGGCATCACCCGCTCTACGACCGGCTGTTGGGCAGCGCCGCCGCCGTTCACCGCACCGGCCTCACGGAGTCTGACTCGGCCGCCCACATGGCAGGCAGTGAACTCCTGGTCCAGCAGGTCGACAAGCTCCTCGCCGTCTGGGACGGCCTACCGGCCCGGGGCTACGGCGGGACCGCCGACGTCGTCGCCTACGCGCGACGGCGAGGCGTACCGGTCGAAGTGCTCTGGCCTCAGGGAGCGCGTCGATAAGAGGGCATGTGAATCACCCCCTCGTACAGAGGAGAGACAAGTGACAACTCACCAGACCGGCTTGGAGCAGAGCGCCGTGGACGGTCTGCTCCAAACCGTCTCCCAGTACCTCGGCCATGACGTGGCCCCCGAGTGGCGCGGGGCCGCCGAGGCGGCGCCGCGCCACCGGTTCCTTCCGGACCGGGCCTGGCTGTCCGGTGACGACGAGGTCCTGGCAGCCTGCGACCGCGAGTGTGAGCCCGAGCGGTGGTTCGCCGCGGCCTACAGCGACGTACCGGTCGTGACTCAGGTCAATGACGGGCAGGAGCCGGCGGACCTCTCCGAGGCCTTGCCGTCCTCCTCCGCCTCCGCGCCCTCCATCGTCTTCCGGATGCTCGAACTCCTGGACCTCGCACCGGGAATGCGTGTCCTGGAGATCGGCGCGGGCACCGGGTACAACGCCGCACTCCTCTCACACCGGCTGGGCGACGTCAACGTGACCACGATCGAGATCGACCCCGCGGTGGCCGAGCTCGCCCGCGACGCCCTCAAGGCCACGGGCTACTCCCCCACTGTCGTCTGCGGCGACGGAGCCCTCGGCTGGGGCGCCCAGGCGCCGTACGACCGGGTGGTGGCCACCTGCGCGGTGAGGCAGGTTCCCTACGCCTGGGTCGAACAGTCGAGGCCCGGCGGCGTCATCCTCACTCCCTGGTGCGACGACTGGACCCACTGCGGGCTGCTTCGCCTCACCGTCGGGGAGGACGGAACAGCCTCTGGCCGCTTCTCGGCCGACAGCGCCTTCATGCTCATGCGTACCCAGCGCCGGGATCTGCGGTTGTTCAGGGACGTGGTCATGGACGACCACGTCCCGGCCGAGTCCACCACCGCCCTCGACCCGTGGACCGTCGCCGACTCCCCGATCGAGACCCAGTTCGCCCTGGGCCACCGGCTCGGCGACCTCTGGTACGCGTGGGACCACGACCCCGGCGTCGAGGGTGTGGACACCCGCCTCTGGGTGGCCACGGCCGATGGCGGCTCCTGGGCCGCCGTCGACTGGGACGGCAATGACAGCGCCGACCACTACACCGTGTGGCAGCACGGCCCCCGTCGGCTCTGGGCCGAGGTCGAGGCCGCCCACCGGTGGTGGCTCGACAACGACAGCCCCGGGCCGGACCGCCTCGGCCTCACCGTGACGCCCGAGGGCCAGTGGGCCTGGCTCGACGATCCCTCGAACTCGTGGTCCTCGGGATGAGCCGGAGGGCGCGGCGTTAGGGTGAACCGGTGGCAGATGAGCAGTGGCGGCGGGTCCGGACGTTCCTGAATGACCATCGCTTCGCGTTGACCGGGCAGCTGCTGGCCGAAGGCGCATCCGGGCGGCTGGTCCCGGGGTTGCCCCTGTTGGCCCGTCCGCACTGGATTCCGGGGCAGCCGGTGCCGCTGGAGCGGGTCCGGTTGCGGTGGCAGGCGGACACGCCCCCGGCCGCGCTGGACGGCGGGGAGCCCGAGCTCGATCACGTCCGGGCGCGGCGGGAGGACGGCACCGCGTTCCGGTACTACTCCGATGCGGTCGGCGAGCTCGCCAGGCCCCGGCTGTTCGAGGACCGGAGCTGCTACCGGCTGTTGGAGGTGGCGGCGGACGGCCCGACGTTGACCTTCGGGCGCGGGCGGTACTTCGACGTGATCAACATCTGCGAGGCGGCGGCCCACGAGTACGCCGCCTCCGTCCTGGCGGGCCCGGACGGGCGCACGCCGTTCCGGGACGCCGTCGGCGATCCGACCGACCTCTCCCGCCGCCCGGTCATGGCGGCCGTCACCACGCTGACCGTCCGGCACGATCGCCGCACCGGCGACGCCGAGTTCCTGCTGCACTGGCGCGACCCCGCGAAGGTGGCCACCGGCGGCGGGCTCTTCCAGGTGATGCCGGTGGGGATGTTCCAGGCCTCCCACGACGCGCCCTGGAACGAGGCCAACGACTTCGACCTCTGGCGGGCTGTCCTGCGGGAGCTGAGCGAGGAGCTCCTCGGCGGCAGTGAGGAGTACGGGAGCAGCAAGGCACCCATCGACTACGAGGCCTGGCCGCTGCACCGGACGCTCGGAGCAGCGCGGCAGGACGGCAGTCTGCGGATGTTCTGGCTGGGCCTCGGGATGGACCCGCTGACCTACGTCACCGACCTGCTCACGGTGGCCGTCTTCGACGCCGAGCTGTTCGACGAGGTCTTCCGGCGGATCGTCTCCACCAACGACGAGGGCCGCCGCGTCGGCCTGGACGACGCGACCGGCCGCTCGGTCGGCATCCCGTTCACCGCCGAGCAGGTGGACCGCCTCACCACCACCGAGCCGATGCAACCCGCCGGTGCGGCGCTGCTCCGGCTTGCCTGGGGTCACCGGGAGGCGCTGCTGCGCCGCTGAGCGGGCGTGACGGCCGACCGTGGGCGCCGTGCGCGCGGTGGGCTGCCCAGGGGGCCGGATTCGCCGCCCGACCGAGTGTCGAGGAAACTGAACAGCGTGACTGATGTGCGAGAGATCCTGGACTACCAGACCTTCGGCCGGGCGGTGCGCGAGCTGGCGCAGACGATCGCCGACGACGGGTTCGAGCCCGACCTCGTCCTGAGCATCGCCCGGGGCGGCGTGTTCGTGGCGGGTGGGCTGGCGTATGCGCTGGACTGCAAGAACATCCACCTGGTGAACGTCGAGTTCTACACGGGCGTGGGCACCACCCTCGACATGCCCGTGATGCTGGCACCCGTCCCCGCCGCGATCGACTTCACCGACAAGAAGGTGCTGATCGCCGACGACGTCGCCGACACCGGCAAGACCTTGAAGCTGGTGCACGACTTCTGCCTCGACCACGTCGCCGAGGTCCGGTCCGCGGTGATCTACGAGAAGTCGCACTCCCTGGTGAAGTGCGAGTACGTGTGGAAGCGGACCGACGACTGGATCGAGTTCCCGTGGTCGGCGCAGGACCCGGTGGTCAAGCGCCCCGGTCAGGTGCTCGACGCCTGAGTCGCCGGCCCGCCGTCACCGCCGGTCCGCCGGAGCGGGGCGGGGCGCAGCGGGGCCGGGCGGCCTCAGTGGGTCGCCCCCTCCGGGACGCGGAGGTCCACCGTACGGGTGGCGGCCGTGGTGAGCAGGGCGCGCAGGGCGTGGGCGACGAGGTCGGCCGGCAGGGCGGGGGCGGAGCCGTCGAGGACCTGCTCGGGCAGGGCCGGGATGTGCACGAACCCGCCGCTGGCGGTGGGGTGTTCGGTGGCGAGCGTGTGCATCAGGGCGTAGAAGACGTGGTTGCAGACGAAGGTCCCCGCGGTGTGGGAGAGGGAGGCGGGCGCGCCCGCCTCCCGGACGGCGGCCACGCAGGCCTTGACGGGCAGGGTGGCGAAGTAGGCCGCGGGGCCGCCGGGGACGACGGGCCGGTCGACCGGCTGCCGGCCGGCGTTGTCGGGGATGCGGGCGTCGTCCACGTTGACGGCGACGCGCTCGACGGTGACGTCCGGTCGGCCGATCGCCTGGCCGAGGCAGACGACCAGGTCGGGGGCGCAGTCCGCGATCGCTGTGCGCAGTTCCTCGGCCGCCCGCCCGAAGACGCAGCTCAGCCGCGTGGCGGTGACCAGGAGCCCGTCGGGCGGGTTGTCGGCGACGAGGCGGGCGACCTCCCAGGAGGGGTTGACGTCGGCGCCGTCGAACGGTTCGAAGCCGGTGAGCAGGACTCTGGTCACGGGGGCTGCCTTTCCGGGAGGGGTCAGAACGCGAAGAGCGACATGATGGCGATGTTGCAGACCAACAGCGCCCCTGCGGTGGGGAGTTGGGCCTTGATCGGCCCGTACTGGTCCTTGAGTTCGAGCAGGGCCGCCGGGACGAGGTTGAAGTTGGCCGCCATCGGGGTGACCAGGGTGCCGCAGAAGCCGGCCAGCATGCCGACGGCCAGGACGACGCCCGGGCTGCCGTGCAGTTGGGTGATCAGGACCGGCCAGCCGATCGCCGCGGTCATCACCGGGAAGGCGGCGAAGGCGTTGCCCATGATGATCGTGAACAGGGCCATGCCCAGGCAGTAGACCGCCACCGCCGCGTACTTGCTGCCGTCCGGGAGGAAGTGGGTGGTGATCCTGCCCACCTGGGTGCCGACGCCGGCGCTCTGGAAGATCGAGCCCAGGACGGCGAGGAGTTGGGGCAGCAGCAGGGCCCAGCCCATGGCCTCCAGCAGCCCGCGGCCCGAGCGCAGGGCGACGGCGGGGTTGCGTTCGCGGGTGAGCAGCAGGGCGAGGCCCAGGGCGGCGAGCGAGGCGATGCCGAGCCCGAGGAGCGTCTCGCTGCCGGTCTGCAGCAGCACCCCGCCGCCCAGGTGCACGCCCTTGAGCAGCGTGCCGCAGGCCAGCGCGACCAGCGGGAGCGCCAGCGCCGGGATGAACAGCCGGTTGCCCAGGCGCGCGGCGGAGGCGGCCCGCTGCTCGGGGGCGGCGGCCGTGGGGGTGCCGCGGCCGGTGAAGCCGAAGCCGGCCAGGCAGATCATCGCCAGGACGGCGACGCCCAGCGGCGCGGCGGGGGCGGACTTGTCGGCGACCCAGGAGCCGTAGACGAAGCTCGCACCGAGCAGGCCCCAGAAGGCGGCGCTGCCGTAGCGCTTGGGGTTGCCGCGGTCCGCGGCCATCTGCGCGGCCATCGCGAGGAAGACGGCTCCGACCAGCCAGTACAGCCACTCGACCTTGATCACTTGGTCGTCTCCTCGGTGCGGTCGGCGGTGGTGGCGGGCGCGGTGGTAGCGGCGGGCTCGGTGATAGCGGCGGCCGCGGCGGAGGGCCCGGCGGGCAGGTCCCGGGCGAGGGTGCGGTCCAGGCGCAGCAGGCGCGCGCCGTGGATGAGGGTGGCGCAGACCGCGGTGGGGATGGCCCAGAGCGCGAGCTGCACCGGCTCCAGGTCGGTGTGGTAGGTCGCGTCGACGAAGCCGGTGATCAGGAGGATCGAGCCGACGGCGAGGAAGCAGTCCTCGCCGAAGAACAGGCCGACGTTGTCGGCGCTGGCGGCGAAGGAGCGCAGGCGTTCGCGGGCCTTGTCGGTCAGGGTGCCGTGGCGGCGTTCGGCGGCGGCCTCGGCCATCGGCGCGACCATCGGGCGCACCGCCTGGGCCGGTCCGCCTAGTCCGGTGAGGCCGAAGGCGGCGGTGAGCTGGCGGACCACCAGGTAGACGGCGAGGACGCGTCCGGCACTGGCCTTGGCGAGCTTGTTCATCAGGGTGCGGGCCTGCTCCTGGAGGCCGTGGCGCTCCAGCAGGCCGATCACCGGCAGGGTGATCGCGAAGAGGGTCACCGAGCGGCTGGAGGCGAAGCCGGTGCCGAAGGCCTCCAGGACCTTCAGCGGGCTCATCCCGCCCAGCAGTCCGGTGAGGATGCCGGCGGCGCCGACGACGAGGAGTGGATTGCGCCGGGTGGCGAACCCGGCCACCACGACGAGGATGCCGACAAGAACGATCATGTTCCTGACCGCCTTTCAGAGGACCTCCGCCCTACGGGTGGCCGCCTGGGCACCCCGGGGCCGAGGCGGTCGCGATTGGGTGGACCGCGACCGTTCGGGGGTTGCCGAGAGGCTAGGGGATTGTGGAACAATCCGACAAGAGTTCAGGAGGTGGAACGTGACCGGAGTTTTCGACGCGCTCGCGGCCGACCGGGGTCGCATCGAACGCGCCAGCGCCGCCCAACGCGTGGCCGAGGTGCTGCGCGAGCACATCACCGAGGGCCGGCTCGCCCCGGGCACCCGGCTCTCCGAGGAGGCGCTCGGCGAGGCGCTCACCGTCTCGCGCAACACGCTCCGCGAGGCGTTCCGGCTGCTGGCCGACCAGCGGCTGGTCGTGCACGAGCTCAACCGCGGCGTGTTCGTCCGCATCCTCGAACCGGCCGACGTCGCCGACATCTACACCCTGCGCCTCGCGCTGGAGACGGCCGGGGTACGGGCCCTGCGCGCCGCGACGCCCGAACGCCTGGCCGCGGTGCGGACCGCGCTGGCCCGCGCGGAGGACGCCGAGGCGTTCGGCGACTGGGTCACCGTCGGCACCGCCGACCTGCACTTCCACCAGGCCATCGCGGGGCTCGCCGGCAGCCGGCGGATCGACGAGTGCATGGCCCGGCTGATGGCCGAGCTGCGCCTGGCCTTCGCCGCCGTCCCCTCGGCCAGCGGGCTCCACGAGCCGTTCCTGCGCCGCAACCAGACGCTCGCCGGGCTGCTGGAGGCAGGCGAGATCGACGACGCCGAGGTGGAACTGACCAGGTACCTGAACGACGCGCGCGCGGTGATCGTCCGCGCGATGACGGACGGCGCGGCGTGACACCGCCCGGAAGCACCGCAGGCACCGCAGCCACCGAGGGCGCCCCCACGACGGTCGTCGACCTCAACGCCGACCTCGGCGAGGGCTTCGGCCGCTGGACGCTCACCGACGACGACGCCCTGCTGTCCGTGGTCACCAGCGCCAACGTCGCCTGCGGCTTCCACGCCGGGGACCCGAGCACCATGCAGCGGGTCTGCGAGCTGGCCGCGGCCCGGGGCGTACGGATCGGCGCCCAGGTCTCCTACCGGGACCTCGCCGGGTTCGGCCGCCGGGCGATGGACGTCCCGCCCGACGAGCTGGCCCACGAAGTCGCCTACCAGATCGGGGCGTTGCAGGTGTTCGCCCGGGCGGCCGGAGCGGACGTGGCGTACGTCAAACCGCACGGCGCGCTGTACAACCGGACGGTGCACGACGAGGAGCAGGCGGAGGCGGTCGTCCGGGGCGTCCGCCTCGCCACCCGGGAGCAGGACCTGCCCGTGCTCGGGCTGCCCGGTTCACGGCTGCACGAGGCGGCCCGGCGGGCCGGACTGCCCGCGGTCGCCGAGGCGTTCGCCGACCGCGCCTACACCGCGCACGGCACGCTCGTGCCGCGCCGCGAACCCGACGCCGTCGTCCACGATCCCGACGCGGTCGTCGACCGCTCGGTCGCCATCGCCCGGGACGGCGAGGTCACCGCCCGCACCGGCGAGCGAATCCGGCTGCGGGCCCGCTCGCTGTGCGTGCACGGCGACACCCCGGGGGCCGCCGAGCTGGCCCAGCGGGTGCGGACCGCGCTGTGGCGGGCCGGGGTCCGGGTCGAGGCGTTCGTGCCCGTACCGGAGCGGGCGGGGAGAGGTACGGGATGAACGGGATGAACCTGCGAGTCCTACGGGTCGGCCCGGACGCGCTGCTGGTCGAACTCGACGGCGCCGACGCGACGTTCGCCTTCCACGCCGAACTCCAGCGCCGCCGCGCGGCGTCCGGGTTCCCGTCCGTCACGGAGGTCGTGCCGGCCGAACGCACCGTCCTGCTCGACGGCGTGGCCGATCCGGACGCCCTGGCCGCCGAACTGCCCGGCTGGCGCGTCCCGCCGCTGCGGACGAGCGCCGACGCGACCGTGACCGTCCCGGTGCGCTACGACGGCGCCGACGTGGCGGAGGTCGCCGCGCTGTGGGGCGTCGCCGAGCGGGAGGTCGCGCGGATCCACTCCGCGACCGAGTTCCGGGTCGCGTTCAGCGGCTTCTCCCCCGGCTTCGGCTACCTGACCGGCCTGCCCGAGCGGTACCGGGTGCCGCGGCGGGCCGCGCCGCGTCCCGCCGTCCCGCCCGGGGCGATCGCCCTCGCCGGCCGCTACACCGGCGCCTACCCGCGTTCCTCCCCCGGCGGCTGGCAGCTGATCGGGCACACCGACGCCGTGCTGTGGGACCCGTCCCGCGAACCGGCGGCCCTGCTCAGCCCGGGTGCCCGGGTCCGCTTCGTGATCGAGGAAGCATGAGCGGGGAAAATGAGCGATATCGGCGAGAAGGGCGAGAGAAGCAAGGAGAGCAAGGAGAGCGAGGAAACATGACCGTCACCATCACCCGCTCCGGCCTGCTGACGACCGTCCAGGACCTGGGCCGCCCCGGGCACGCGCACCTGGGCGTGCCGCGGTCCGGCGCGCTGGACCAGCCCGCCCACCGGCTGGCCAACCGGCTGGTCGGCAACCCCCCGACGGCGGCCACCCTGGAGACCACCGTGCTCGGCTGCGCGCTGCGCGTGGACCGCGCGGTGACGGTCGCCGTGACCGGAGCACCGTGCGCCGTACGGGTCGACGGGCGGCCCGCCGCCTGGGGCGCCCCGGTGCGGCTGCCCGCCGGGGCGCTGCTGGACGTGGGCCCCGCGACGCGGGGCGTGCGCAGCTACCTGGCCTTCGCGGGCGGGGTCGCCGCCGCCCCGGTCCTCGGCAGCCGCTCGACCGATCTGCTGTCGGGGCTGGGCCCCGCTCCGCTGGCACCGGGTGACGCCCTGCCACTCGGCGAACCGGTCGGCCCGGCCGCCCGGGCGGACGTGGTGCCGACGCCGGCGCCGCCCGATCCGCTGCTCCTGCCGGTGCTGTTCGGCCCGCGCGACGACTGGTTCACGGCCGGCTCGCTCGCCGTCCTGACCGCTTCCGGCTACCGCGTCTCCCCCACCAGCAACCGGATCGGCCTGCGCCTGGACGGCCCGCCCCTGGAGCGCGCCCGCGAGGGCGAACTCCCCAGCGAGGGCATGGTCCTGGGCTCCGTCCAGGTCCCGCCGGACGGCCGCCCGGTGGTCTTCCTCGCTGACCACCCCACCACCGGCGGCTACCCCGTCATCGGCGTCGTCCCCGCCGCCGCGCTGGCCGCCGCCGCCCAGGCCGCCCCGGGCTCCCCGGTCCGCTTCACCCCGATGCGGCGGCGGTGAGTTCGGTGCCGGCGGGGCCCGCACCGGCAGGACGCCGGACCCGTCGAGCCCCTGCGGCCCGAGGGGGCGGCAGGGGCTCGACGGGCCTGCTCCGCTAGGCGGGCAGTACGTCCCATTCCTGGAGCTCGTTGTGGTCGGAGAACGCCTTCAGCACGGTGGTGTAGTTCCCGTTGGACTGGATCGCGTAGTCCCCGTCGAGGTACTCGGTGATGACGACCTTGTTGTCACTCTCGTCGAGGTTCCACCACTGGGCCGGGTTGGTGGAATTGCACCGGAGCAGGGCGATCGGGTCCCCGGCTTTGGCCGGCGCCTGGAGGCAGAGGGTCTTGTAGACGTTCGCGATCAGGAACGACCCCTGGCCGGTCGGGGTCAGGGTCCAGGTCTGAACGGGGCTGCCGTTGGACGGGTAGGTGATGGGATACGTCCCGTTGGCGTTGCCGTCCAGGTTCCCGTCCACCGCCGCGTTGTAGAACCGGACGTTCTGGGACAACTGCCGGTGGCCGCTGGCCGCCGCCTGCCCCGTGGAGGCCGTCGCGCCCACGAGGGCCAGCGCTACGGCAGCTGCGGCGACGGCGACTCTGGTGTTGAACAAGGTCTTCTCCTCCTGCGGGCTTCTCCCTGGACTTCACGGCCCTTCGACAGCCGCATGCGCGATGGAAGCAGCTGGAGTTGAGACGTACAAGAACCGTTGCCCGGAAGCGCTTTCGCGTTGGGGAGAATCATCCCAACCGCCCTATCTACGTTAAGAGTTCGATCCGACGGTATGTTCCGCCCGGCCGACGGAGGGCCGGAGCCGGGTCGCCCGCTACCTCCGGCCGTCGGCCCGGCGGGCGAGCCTGGTCTCCGCCTTGAGGAGGAGCGGCATCAGGGCGTAGACGACGACGGGGACGACGAGGGCGGTCATCACCAGGGTGCGCAGCGGTACGGGGAGGCTGCCGAGGTGGGGGCCGAGGAGGAGGAAGGCGGTGGTGATGGTCGGGTAGACGGCGAGCCAGGTGAGCACGGCGCGGCGGTGGACCGACGGGACCGAGGGGGCCGCGGGGGTGGCCGGGGCGACGGTGGCCCGAACGGTGGCGGGGGCTGCTGGGGTGATGGTGTCGGTGGTCATGGCGCGGGTCCTCCCCTTGGTGATCGGGCGGAGACCTCATCTCCAACCCTTCGGTTGGAGTTTGGCACGCGCGGACGCGGAAGTCCAACCATTGGGTTGGAAATTTGGGATACCCTTGGGCCATGGCCTGGGACACCGCACGCACGCAGCAGCTCCTCCTCGACGCCGCGGTCGAGGAGTTCGCCGAGTTCGGCCCGGACGGGGCCCGGATCGCCCGGGTGGCGACCCGGGCCGGGGTGAACAAGGAGCGGATCTACCAGTACTTCGGCAACAAGGAGCAGCTCTTCTCCGCCGTGCTGACGTCCGAGCTCGGCAAACTCGCCGAGGCGGTACCTCTCGCCCCGGAGGCGGAACTGGACCTCGGCGACTACGCCGGCCGGGTCTTCGACTACCACTCGGCCCACCCGCACCTCTCCCGGCTGCTGGCCTGGGAGGGACTGCAACGCGGTTCGGACGCCGAGGAGTTGGCGGCCGGGCCGGAGCGCACCGCGCACTACGCGGAGAAGGTCGCCGCCGTCGCCGCCGCGCAGCGCAGCGGCGGGGTGGCCGGGGAGGTGGATCCGGCGCGGCTGATGTTCGCGGTGATCGGCCTGGTGAACGCGTGGTTCACGCTGCCGCAGATGGTCCGCCTGCTGCTCGCCGGTACGGCGGACCGGACGACGGACCGGGCGGCCCTGGTCACCCTGGTCCGCCGGCTGACGGCGCCTGCGGTCGGCTGACGGCGCCCGCCGCCGCCGACCCCCGGTCAGCCCCGGCGCACGGCCTGGGCGGCCTGGCGGGCGCGCCGGACGGTGCGGTGGACGCGCTGGACGGCGATGAAGCGGTTCATCGCGTCGGCCTGGGTGAGGCGGTACTTGAGCCGCAGCTGGCCGTTGAGGCCGGCGATCCGCTCGGGGCCGATGGCCTGCAGCAGGCGGCTGACGTGCCGCTGGTAGACCTCCCAGTAGTTGCGGTCGCCGTCCGGGATGGACCAGAAGAACATCGGGATCTCCTCGGCCAGGCAGTTCCGGTCGTAGGCGCGCAGGTACTGCTCGGCGAAGAGGGCTTCGGGGCGGGCGAGCAGCCACTCCCGGACGAGTTCCATCGAGCGGACCCGGTCGATCAGTCCGCGCGGGTCGGTCTTCTTCTGGGTGATGGAGAGGTTGCCGTCCTCGCGGACCCGCCAGTGGTAGATCGGCTCGGAGAGCACGTCGACCCGTTCGGCGAGGAAGTGGTGGGGGACGCTGACCGGGGCGTCCTCGTACAGGATGCCCTCGGGGTAGCGGATGCCCGCGGCGTCGAAGAAGGTGCGCCGGTAGACCTTGTTCCAGGCGGTGCGGTCGGTGACCAGGGCGGGCAGTTCGCTGACGTGGGTGCGCAGCCGGGTCTCGCGGAAGGGGCGGCGGTGGGCGTGCGAGGGGGTGAGGCCGGTGGTGCGCAGGCGCATCGCGTTGCCGGTGGCGAAGTCGGAACCGGTCTGGTCGAGCGTGCTGATCATCAACTGGTAGGCGTGCGGCGGCAGGGTGTCGTCGCTGTCGACGAAGGTCAGGTACTGGGTGCCGGGGGCGAGGTGGCGCCAGCCGGTGTTGCGGGCGGCGCCGAGGCCCTTGTTCTCCTGCTGGACCAGCCGGAAGCGCCGGTCCCGGGCGGCGTACTCCTTGGCGATCACCGGGCCGTCGTCGGTCGAGCCGTCGTCGACCAGCACGCACTCGAAGTCCGTGAAGGTCTGGGCCGCGATCGAGTCCAGGCACTCCGCGAGGTAGCGCTCGACGTTGTAGATCGGGACGACGACGGACAGACGAGGGGCCATCGGACGGCCTTTCGCTCAGGAGCGGACGGGCCGGTCGGCCGGTCGGCCGCCGACCGCCGGTGACCGGCGGTGTCCCGAGCGTAGCGACCGCGCGCCGTTCACGGGCGAACAACGGGTGGCGGAGGGCGTTCGGTTCGGTGTGACTGACGTGACGGGGGTCGACGGCCGTGGCGGGGAACCACGGCGGGAACAGGGGGAACACGGGGGAAGAACAGGGGGAGGGCCCCGGACCGCCCGACCGGTCCGGGGCCCTCCTGCTCGCTCGGTGCTCAGGCGCCCTTGACGGCGGCGAAGCGGGAGGAGACGTCCTGCCAGTTGACGACGTCCCACAGACGGGTGACGTAGTCGGGGCGGACGTTGCGGTACTGCAGGTAGTAGGCGTGCTCCCAGGCGTCGAAGGCCAGCAGCGGGGTGGTGTTCTGCCCGACGTTGCCGTGGTGGTCGTAGACCTGCTCGACGATCAGGCGCTGCCCGAGCGGCTCCCAGGACAGGATGCCCCAACCGGAGCCCTGGACGCCGGTGGTGGCGGTGGTGAGCTGCTTCTTGAAGGCCTCGAAGCTGCCGAAGTGCTCGGTGATGGCGTCGGCCAGCTCGCCCTCGGGGCGGTCGCCGCCCTCCGGGGACAGGTTCTGCCAGAACAGCGAGTGCAGCACGTGGCCGGAGAGGTGGAAGGCGAAGGTCTTCTGCAGGCCGACCAGGCCGCCGAACTGCTCCTTGTCGCGCGCCTCGGCGAGCTGCTCCAGGGTGTCGTTCGCCCCCTTCACGTAGGCGGCGTGGTGCTTGGAGTGGTGCAGCTCCAGGATCTCGGCGGACATGGCCCGCTCGAGCGCGGAGTAGTCGTACGGCAGGTCGGGAAGCGAGTAGGTGCCCATCAGGACACGGCCCCTTTCGGCGGGTTGAGCGATGACGATCGTGCCGGGACAACACTATTGCGTATGAGTTGCAGGAACGAAGCATGGGCTCCTGCTTATTCCACCGTTCACATCGGGCACAATGGTCACCCGCACGTGTAATGAGTGAAGAGGGTGAGTGACTGTGACAGGGTCGCCGGTGGTCGTGCTGGGCATCGAGTCCTCCTGCGACGAGACCGGTGCCGGTCTGGTCCGGGACGGCGTGCTGCTCGGGCAGGCGGTGGCCTCCTCGATGGACGAGCACGCCCGCTACGGCGGGGTGGTGCCGGAGATCGCCGCCCGGGCCCACGTCCACGCGATGGCCCCGGTGGTGCAGGAGGCCCTGGACCGCGCCGGGCTGACGCTGCGGGACGTGGGGGCCGTCGCCGTCACCACCGGCCCCGGCCTGTCCGGCGCCCTCCAGGTCGGGGTCGCCGCCGCCAAGGGGTACGCCTTCTCGCTCGGCGTCCCGCTGTACGGGGTGCACCACCTCGCCGGGCACGTCGCCGCCGCGACCCTGGACGGCGGGCCGCTGCCCGACCCGTGCATCGTGCTGATCGTCTCCGGCGGGCACACCTCGCTGCTGCTGGTCCGCGACCTCGCCCGGGGCCGGATCGTCCACCTCGGCGACACCCTGGACGACGCGGCCGGCGAGTGCTTCGACAAGGTCGCCCGGATCCTGGGCCTGCCCTACCCCGGCGGGCCGGCCGTCGACCGCGCCGCGCGCGACGGGGACCCGGCGGCGGTACGGCTGCCGCGCCCGCTGACCGGGCCGCGGGACGACCCGTACGCCTTCTCCTTCTCCGGCCTCAAGACCGCCGCCGCCCGCTGGGTCGAGGCACGGCGCACGGCCGGCGGCGAGCCGCACGTCCCGGACGCGGCGGCCGCCCTCCAGGAGGCGATCGCGGACGTGCTCACCCGCAAGGCGGTGCGGGCCTGCACCGACCACGGGATCGACACCCTGGTGGTGGTCGGCGGGGTCGCCGCCAACTCGCGGGTGCGGGCGCTCGCCGAGCAGCGGTGCGCCGAGGCCGGGATCGCCCTGCGGGTGCCGCCGCTGCGGCTGTGCACGGACAACGGCGCGATGGTCGCGGCCGTCGGCGACCTCCTCGTCCGGGCCGGGGCCGAGCCGGCCCCGGCGGACGTGTCGGTGGACCCGTCGGCGCCGCTGGAGTTCGCGGCGCTCACCCCCCGGGCACGGTCGCTGGTCTGACGGACCGTCAGGCGAGGCGCGGCGCGCGGAAGGGCACGGTTCGGTCTCGTCGACCGGAACCCCGGCTCCCGGGTCTTCCCTTTACCTGAATGAGTGTGCCATTTTACATGTCACACATCAGACTCCGTCCGTGCGCCCCCACCGCACGGCCCCCTCACGGTCCCGGAGGCCCCCACCCCATGCGTCCCTTCCGGATATCGAAGGCGAACGCGCGCAGACTGCCTGCGCTCGGCGTCGCCTTCCTCCTCGCAGCCGGCCTGTTCACCCCGCAGGCGCACGCGGCCGACCGCACCCCGACGCCCACCGCACCGGCTGCCGCACCGGCCGCCCACCCGGCCGCCCCACGCGTCGCCGCACCCGTCGCCCCGCGCGCGATCCCGGTGCCGAAGTCGCCCGACACGCCCCAGGACCCCCGCCCGCTCGCCGCCGAGAGCCACGGCAGGCCCACCGCCCCGACCGCGGCCGGTGCCGTCGGCACCGGCCGGACGGCGCGGCAGCTGACCGCCTGCGACACCGCGGCGTTCACCGGCACGTCCGGCGCCGCGCTGGTCCAGCGGGTCAAGGCGGCCGGCCTCGACTGCGTCAACACGCTGTTCACCCTCACC
Organism: Kitasatospora sp. NPDC056076; assembly: GCF_042266305.1. Classification (NCBI taxonomy): domain Bacteria; kingdom Bacillati; phylum Actinomycetota; class Actinomycetes; order Kitasatosporales; family Streptomycetaceae; genus Kitasatospora; species Kitasatospora sp. NPDC056076. The sequence continues at coordinate 128,827 of NZ_JBHJWG010000004.1, read as the reverse complement.
GGCACCGACGCCAAGGGCGCCTTCGCCGAGGCCAAGATGGTGACCGTCGCCGACGCCCTGCGCGACACCGCCGCCGCCGGCTACCCGGGCGACAACTCCACCTCCGCCGGGCAGTTGGTGCTGTTCCTGCGCGCCGGCTACTACGTGCAGTGGTACCACCCCGACGCCGTCGGCCCGTACGGCGACGGCCTGCGGACCGCGATCCGCGGCGCGCTGGACGCCTTCTTCGCCGCCCCGCACAGCAAGGACGTCACCGAGGCCAACGGCGCCACCCTGGCCGAGGCCGTCACGCTGATCGACAGCGCCCGGGAGAACGCCCGCTACACCGGCGTGGTCAAGCGCCTGCTCGACGGTTACACCGGCGGGTGGACCGGCTCGATGGCCGCCGCCGTCGGCAACACCGGGACCGTCGTCGAACGCGGCTTCGAGCTCCCCGAGTTCACCGCCGCCCTCCAGGCCGACCCGTCCTTCGCCACCACCATGGCCTCCTTCGTCACCCGCAACAGCGCCCAGCTCACCGGCTCCGACCCGGTGACCCGGATCGGCATCCAGATCGGCAACCTGGTCGCCGTCGACGGCCTCCGGGCGCAGGGCCGGCCGATCGTCAAGGACCTGGTCAACCGCTACCCGCTGGTCGGCTCCACCGCCCCGCTCACCATGAACCTGCTCTGGTTCGCGGAGCAGAAGGACGCCGGCAACTGCTCCTACTACGGCACCTGCGACGTGCCCGCCAAGCTCGTCCCGCTGGTGCTCAGGAGCGACCACGCCTGCAACCCGAACCTGCGGATCCGCTCCCAGAGCATGACCGACCGGCAGAACGCCGACACCTGCACCAGCCTGGTCGGCCAGGACGCGTACTTCCACCGGGTGGCCAAGGACAACGGCCCGGTCGCCGACGACCACAACACCGGCCTGGAGGTCGTCGTCTTCGACGACTACTACAACTACAGCCTCTACGCCTGGGAGATGTACCACATCGCCGTCGACAACGGCGGCATGTACGAGGAGGGCAACCCGGCCACCCCCGGCAACCAGGCCCGCTTCATCGCCCACCAGGCCGACTGGCTGCGCCCGAGCTTCCAGATCTGGAACCTCAACCACGAGTACACCCACTACCTCGACGGCCGCTACGACATGTACGGCGACTTCGAGGCGGGCATGACCACCCCGACCGTCTGGTGGGTCGAGGGCCTGGCCGAGTACGTCTCGTACGGCTACCGGGGCGTCCACTACGACGACGCCGTCACCCAGGCCGGCAAGGGCAGCTACCCGCTGAGCACGCTCTTCGACACCACCTACGACAACGCCGACTCCACCCGGGTCTACAACTGGGGCTACCTGGCGGTGCGTTACATGCTCCAGTCGCACCCCCAGGACGTCGACGCCCTGCTCGCCGCGTACCGCACCGGTGACTGGAACGGCGCCCGCACCCTGCTCAAGACCACCATCGGCACCCGCTACGACGCCGACTTCGCGACCTGGCTCAAGGCCTGCGCCGCCGACGACTGCGGCAGCCTGCCCGCCGACCGGGCCCCGCTGTGCGCGGCCGCCGACACCCGGCAGTACGACCGGAACTGCCGCCGCGACGGCGTGGCCGCCACCACCGGCAACTACGGCTACAGCTTCCTGTACCTGCCGGCCGGGGTGAAGCAGCTGACCATCACCACCGCCGGCGGCACCGGCAACGCCGACCTGTACTACAACGGCCCTTCCTGGGCGACCACTTCGTCGTACCGGGCGAAGTCCACCGCCGCCGGGAACGGCGAGACCCTGACCATCGCCGACCCGCCGTCCGGCTGGGTGTACTTCAGCCTGTACGCCCAGCAGGGCTTCGGCGGCGTGACCGTCACCACCACGTACAACTGACCGGCCGAATGCGGGAGCGAATGCCCCCACCGGAAAAGGTTATAACGATTCGGCATTCGAATGGGCTGTCAATACCCCGTAGAAATCGAACTCCGGTTGTCGAAGGGGTGTCATGATCGCCGTCGTTCGGTTAAGGTCCTGAGTCAGTTGAGCAGTTCGGCCTTCCGGACCGGAATGCCGGACCTCATCACCGGTGCGGCCACACCTATTCGTCGCACCCGTATTCCCGGAAAGGGGAAAACCATGAAGATGATCAAGGCGATCGTGAAGAAGTTCAAGCGTGACGAGGACCTCGCCAACCACGCGTGGGTGCTGCACGTCATCTGACGCACCACGGCCGGTGGGGCGGCGGCGGTACCGCCGCCCCACCGGCGCCGTATTTCATCGGTATTCCCACGGAGGCGGGATCCTCGTGCAAGAAATGGCGCCGGAAACGGTCCGCGAACATTCCGTCGTCTACGCCCCGCGAATTCAGGACCTATTGGCCCGGGACGCGAAGGTGTTCCGCGTCGACGCCCGCACCGTCGGCGTCTCCGACGCCCGCCTGATGGCCGAGATCGTGGCGGCCCGCCCGGTGCTCCAGACCGAGCGCTCCGTCTACAAGCCCGCCGCGGGCGCCGACATCCCCCACGACAGCGCGACCCGGACGATCCGCGCCCTCGGGCAGGACGTCATGGCGGGCATCCGCACGCCACCGCCCCCGGCCCGCGGGCTGAACGGCGCCTGGCCGTACGCGCCCACCTCCTACCTGCGCCGGTGGCTGTTCGGATCCGACCCGCTGCCGGTCTCCCTGCTGGCCAAGCGCGGCATCACCCGCTCCGACACCCTCTCCCGGCTCGTCGACCGGGCCGTCACCACCTGGCCGGGCGGCGCGGGCGGGAACGGGAACGGGGACCGGAACGGGAACGGGAACGGGAACGGTCCCGGAACGCCCACCGCCATGGCCGGACTGATCCGCGGCGCCGACGACCCGCTGGAACGCAAGCAGGCCGTCGCCATGTACCGGCGCGCCTCCGCCACCCTCTGCGACGGCGTGGCCGCCCTGGCCGGCAACGCCCTGTGGCTGATGCGGACGGCGCCCGAACCGCACCAGGACCTCACCACCGTCCTGTGGGAGACCCTGCGCCTGCTCCCGCCCGCGTGGATGCTCTACCGCAACGGCGGGGACGCCTACGCCGGACTGCACCCGGAGATCCGCCCCGAGGACAACGTCGCGCTGCTCCCCCTGCTGATGCACCGCCACCCGGACTACTGGGCCGACCCGCTGGAGTTCCGGCCGCAGCGGTGGGAGGCGGTCGCCGACCCGGAGAAGACCCCCGGGTTCATGCCGTTCGGCTTCGACGGCGCCCGCTGCTGGGCCAAGCACCTGGTCGTCCCGCTGGCCGAACGCCTGCTCACCGTCGCCCTCGACCACGGCCTCACCATCCGCGGTCCCCGGCAGGACGCGCCCGTCCCGCTGCGCTCCCTGCTCTCCGTACGGTTCGAGGCCTCCGTCGGCAGCTGAACCGGCCGGCCCTCCCGACAGCACTGGACACACCATGGAATCGCCCACGCTCGCCGACTGGGTCGGCGACCTCGCAGGCTTCGCCGACCACCGGTGGCAGCGCGAACCCGCCGTCTTCTCCCCCGCCCGGCCCGCCTCGCCGTTCGACCTCGAAGCGCTGGACGCCGCCTTCGACAGCGGGCTGCTGCGCACCCCGTACCTGGAGATGGTCCGCTCCGACAAGGTGGTCCTCCCGGCCGAGGCCTTCACCACCTCCCGCACCGTCAACGGCACCACCCACCACGGCTTCGCCGACCGCGCCAAGGTGCTCGCCCTGCTGCGCACCGGGGCGACGCTGCTGCTGCGCTGCGTCGACCAGTGGCACGGCCCGACCGGGGACCTGGTGGCCCGGCTCTCCGAGGAGCTGGACCGGCGGGTGGAGGCGTTCTTCTTCCTCACCCCGGTCGGCGGCCAGGGCCTCGCGGTGCACCGCGACGACGCCGACGTGTTCGTCCTCCAGGTCGCCGGCCGCAAGACCTGGTACGTCCACGACGCGCCGGCCGCCGCCGAGTGGTCGCTGGGCGAACTCCCCGACGACGAACGCTCGGCGCAGCGCCTGCACACCGTCCTCGGGCCCGGCGACGTGCTCTACGTCCCGCGCGCCTTCGCCCACCGTGCGGTGGGCGCCGAGGGACTGTCCGGCCACCTGTCGCTGACCGTCCGCGACCTCTCCGTCCCGGACCTGCGCACGGCCCTGGACCAGCTGCTCGCCGAAGGGCTGGCGCTGCCGACCCGCCCGCTGGGCGAGCCCGCGATCGCCGCCGCCGGCGCCACCCTGCTGGAGCACGCCCGGGCCCGGCTCGGCGGCATCACCTCGGAGCAGCTGCTGCGCGCCGCCCGGACGGGCCGGGCCCGGCCACCGGCCGCGACGGGCACCGACACCTTCGCCGGGACGGCCCGGGACTGGGCGGACGACGCCCCCGCGGGCGGGCCGGCCGGGCGCACCTGGCGGCGGCTGCGGGCCGTGGCCCGCAGCGGGCGCTGAGCCGTCGGCCGACCTGCCGCGCTGTGGTGGCCCGGCAGGTCAGTCGACGGGCGGGAAGACGAAGTGCTCCCCGTCCCGGACCAGGAACCGCCAGCACTCCTCGACCTTCGCACTCGTCGGCAGGACGTCGATCCTGAGCTCGTGCTCCAGGGTGATCCGCAGGTCGCCCTCCGGCGCCCGCTCCACCGCCAGCACCCGGGGCGAGCGCCGCTCCAGGAACTCCCGCAGCGCGTCGGCCCCGGCGTCGTAGGCGAGGCGGTCGCCGCCCCCGGCCGGCACCAGGTCGTCGGAGCCGAGGTACACCTCCCCGCACTGGACGATCCGGAACGGGCACTGGGCGTGCACGGCGTACCGGCTGCCCGTCGACACCTCCCCGCCGTCGCCCCGCGGCCAGGAGACCGTCCCGCCGAAGTCGACGACGCCCATGCCGCCGAACCGGTAGACGTTCACCCACACTTCGCCGACCAGGAGCTGCAGCAGCTCGTCCTCGTCCGTCGCGTCCGGTTCGGGTTCCCCGTTGTTCAGCATGCCGTCATCGTCGTGCATCCGGGCCCGTCCGTCGCCCGAATTCCGGCCCGCCGGGCGGGCGGTGGGCAGCCGCCCGCCCGACGGGGTCACCGGGTCGGGCCCCGGCGCGGTCCCGGGGTCACGCCCCGGCTCGGCCCCCGGCCGGCCGGGGCCGGTCCGCCGCCGACCGCTGGGCGGGGACGGCGCGGTCGCGCTGGAGGTCCAGCAGCTCGCGGAACAGGCCGTCCGGGCGGGCGGCGAGTTCGGCCCAGGTGCCGGTCTGGACGATGCTGCCCTGGTCCATCACGATCACCCGGTCGGCGACCGCCGCGTTGGCGATGTTGTGGGTCACCAGCAGGGTGATCCGGCCCTCGGCGAGGCCGCGCAGGGCGTGCAGGATGCGGTGCTCGGCGCGCGGGTCGAGGTCCGAGGTGGGCTCGTCCAGGATCAGCAGCCCGGGGCTGCGCACCGTGCGGTACAGGGCCCGGGCGACGGCCGCGCGCTGCCAGCCGCCGCCGGACAGCTCGGCGCCGCCCCACCACCCCTGGGCGAGCAGGGTGCGCCAGCCCGAACGCAGCCGGCCGACCGTCTCGTCGAAGCCGGTCCGGGCCGCGGCCTCCACCACGTCCGCCATCCACCGCTCGGTGAGGTGGCCCAGGTGGACGTTCTCGGCGGCGCCGAGCGGCCAGCGGGCGAACTCCTGCGGCACCCGGGCGACCCGGGACCACATGCCGTCCGCGTCCAACTCCTCCACCGGCACGCCGTCCCAGGTGATCCGGCCGGACTGCGGCAGGTAGAGGCCGGAGAGCAGCTTGAGCAGGGTCGACTTGCCGCTGCCGTTCTGCCCGATCACGGCCACCACCTCGCCGGCCCGCAGGGTCAGGCTGACCCCGCGCAGGGCGGGCTCCTGCTGCTCGCCCGGGTAGGCGTGGCTCAGCCCGGTCACCTCGACCAACTGCGGTGCTCCCGGCACCAGTTCGCCGCGGTCGATGCGGTGGCCGCCGGCCTCGTCCAGGAAGGTGAAGTAGTCGTCCAGGTAGAGGCCCATCCGGTACAGCCGGGCGCCGTTGCCGACCAGGCCCTGCAGCCCGGAGGAGGCGGTGCGCAGCGCGAAGGTGGCGGTGCCGGCGGCGGCCAGGTCGATCCGGCCGGAGGCCACCAGGTAGAGCAGGGTGCCCCAGATCAGCGCGCTGCCGGCCCCGGTGCCGAGCGCGGCCAGCAGCGAGACCTTGGCCGCCTGCCGGGTGGCCCGGTCGGTGGCGGCGACGATCTTGGCCTCGGCACGGCGGTACTTGGCCATCAGGAAGGGCGTGACCTGGTCCGAACGGACCTGGTCGGCGCGGGTCTTGTCGATCAGGAACCAGCGGTAGACGCGCAGCGCGCCGCGGTCCTCGTTGGTGACCACCGCGGCCAGGTAGTGGATCCGGGCGGTGCGCACGGCGGCGACGGCGGTCGGCACCGAGCCGAGCAGCAGCAGCGGCACCAGCCAGGGGTGCAGCGTCGCCAGTACGCCCGCCGCGGCGGCCAGCGAGACGGTGGAGGCGATCACGTCCTGGGCGTTGGAGAGCAGGTCGGGCGTGGTCGAGGCGCCCCGGTCGGCGGCCTCCCACTGCTCGTTGTAGGCGGGTTCGTCGTACGCCTCCAGCTCGGCGGCGCACCCGGCGGCGATCAGCGCCAGCTCCGCCTCCCGGGTGATCCGGGGCGACACCCGGCCGGACAGGCCCACCACCGCGATGCCCAGGACGGCCCGCAGCCCGGCCGAGGCGGTCAGCAGGAGCAGGGAGGGCGTGGCGGTGCGCAGGTGCTCGGCCACCGGCCCGGGCACGAGCAGGGCGCCCAGGGTGCCGGTGGTGGCGTACAGCGCGAGCGCCCCCGCCACCCCGGCCAGCGCCTGGCAGACCAGCAGCAGCACGGTGGACGTGCGGTCCGCCGCCCAGGCCAGCGCCAGCGCCCGGCGGACCAGGTGCGGCAGGCGGCGCAGCATCGCGCCGGTGGACATCGACGCGCCCGCCTCGGCGCGGCGGTCGCCGGGGAAGCGCAGGTGCAGCTCCTCGTCGTGCTCGGCCCCGGCCGGGGACTTCTCGGCCAGGGGCTTCGTGGGCTTCACGACCTGTTTCGACACGGTGTTCCTCCCAGGTACGGCGGCCGACGGCCGCAGCGGTCCCGCACGCGGGCAGCCCTCACCGCGGGGTGGGCGCGGTGGGTCGGCAGCGGTGCCGGAGGGCACTCTGCGGAGGTCGGGCTGCCGGTGCGGACCCCGATCCTGGCAGCGGCCGACGGGCCCGTCCGGCGTGTCCCGCCCGCTCTCACCCGATCCGGGCGATTCCGTGTCGGCGACGGCGAGTTGGTGGATGTCGATCACCGGGACGCTCCGCGATGTTCGATTCGCGGCGGGCCCGGGCGGACCGGCGGCGGCTCATCCGCTCATCGGACGGCCACCCCACCCGCTCCGGGTCGACGGGACGCTTCCTGTGGCCGGGTGGCGCGCCGAAGGTCACGATGGAGGCCCGAGCCGCCCCCAGCCCGATCGGAGTGCGATGAGCGAGCAGCACAACGTCGTCCTGCTGACCTTTCCCGACGGCGGCGCCTGGCGTCCCGCGTTCGACGAGGCGCAGCACCTGCCGGGGCTGCGGTACGCGGCGGCGATGGAGCGCAGTGCCGACGGCCTGCTGGAGATCAAGGACACCTTCACCCGGGGAGCCGGGGTGGCCACGGTCGGGTCGGGGGTGCTGGGCGGCCTGGTGGGGCTGCTCGGCGGGCCCGTGGGCGTGCTGCTCGGCTTCGCGGCGGGCGCGGCGCTCGGCAACGCGGCCGAGGAGCGCGCGGCCTCGGAGGGCGGCGCCGCGCTGATCGTGCTGTCGCCCCGGGTGCCGGACGGCGGGGCGCTGGTCGCCGTGGAGGTGCGGGAGGCCTCGCCCGGCCCGGCGGACGAGCTGGCCGCGAAGCACGGGGCGAGCGTCGAGCGGATCGACGAGCACGCCTTCACCGAGCAGGTCCGGGCCGCGGAGCGGAAGGCCGAGGAGAGCCGGAAGGCCGAGGAGGGCCGGGCGGACGAGGAGGGCCGGGCGGACGAGGAGTCCTGAGCCCCCGGCCCGCCCGGGGGCTCACTCCGCCCGCAGCGCGTCCGCCGCCCGCCGCAACTTCCGTACCGCGCCGGGCGTACGGGCTGCGGCGTCATCCTTGCGGGGTAGTCGTCAGGTGCAGCGGCTGCCGCCGCTCGCGGGGCTGTCCCCGACGGCGGCCGACCGCCACAATGACCCGGTGATCAACCACCCCACCGTGCGACGGCTGCTGGACGGCGGCGCCGACGACGCGCCGCCCCCGCCCCGGCCCACCCGGCGCGGCCAGGCCTTCGACCTGGCCCTGGCCCTGTTCCTGGCCTCCGTCTGCGGCCGCTACGCCGTCGTCGCGGCCCACGCGCACGGCCAGTACGGTCCGGGCGGGCACGGATCGCCCTGGCACGGGATGCTGCTACTGGTCCCCGTCGTCCCGCTGCCGCTGGTGCTGCGCCGGCGCCACCCGCTGGCGGTGCTGTGGACGGTGCTGGCGGCCGCCCTGCTGGTGCGGTCGCAGCACGAGGACATCGCGTTCTGGGCGGGCGTGGTGGTGATCGTCGCCGCTTACGGCGCGGCCGCCTACGGGCGCCGCCCGAAGGCCGTGCTGCTCGGCCTGGCGGCCGCCACCGCGGCCCTGGTGGTGCTCTTCGACCACGCCCTGCTGCCGCACTTCCAGAACTGGGTGATCGCCGTGCTGGTGCTGGTGCCGGTGCTGGCCGTCGCCTACGAACTGCGGATGTGGCGGCGCCGGGTGGAGGAGGGCCGGGAGCGGCTGACCGCCCTGGAGCGCGAGCAGCTGACCGCGCTGGACCGCGCGGTGGACCTGGAACGGGCCCGCATCGCCCGGGAGTTGCACGACGTGGTCACCCACAACGTGAGCATGATGACGATCCAGGCCGGGGCCGCCCGCAAGATCCTGGACACCGCTCCGGACAGGGCCCGCGAGGCGATGGCCGCGGTGGAGGCCGGCGGGCGCGCGGCGATGACCGAACTACGCCAGGTGATGGGCCTGTTGACCATCGACTCGGAGACCGGCGGCGATCCCGCGGCCACCGCCGACCTCAGCCCGCAGCCCGGCCTCGGCCGGCTCGACTCCCTGGTGGAGGGCGTGCGCCGGGCCGGCCTGCCGGTGGAGCTGACGGTGCGCGGGGAGCGCCGGACCGTCCCGCCCGGGGTCGAACTGGCCGCCTACCGGGTCGTCCAGGAGGCGCTCACCAACACCGTCAAGCACGCGGGCGGCGCCGCCGCCGCGGTGACCGTCGACTACGCCGCCGACCACCTCACGGTGGAGGTCACCGACACCGGCGGCCGCCCCACCGGCGCCGCCGCCACCGGCAACGGGCGCGGCCTGCTCGGTCTGCGCGAACGCCTCGCCGTCTACGGCGGCACCCTGCACACCGGCCCCCGGCCGCGCGGTGGCTACCGCGTCAAGGCCTCGATACCGCTGGAGAGTTGAGAGTTGACTGACGCCGTGGAGCAGCACCCGATCCGCGTGGTGGTCGCCGACGACCAGGCCCTGGTCCGGATCGGCTTCCGGCTGATCCTGGAGTCCGAGGGGATCGAGGTGGCCGCCGAGGCCGAGGACGGCGAGCAGGCCGTCGCCGCCGTCCGCCGCACCCGGCCGGACGTGGTGCTGATGGACATCCGGATGCCCGGCCTGGACGGCCTGGAGGCCACCCGGCGGATCCTGGCCGGCCGGCCGGCGGACCGCGCCGCCGACGCGCCCCGGATCATCATGCTGACCACCTTCGACCTGGACCACTACGTCTACGCCGCGATGGCCGCCGGGGCCAGCGGCTTCCTGCTCAAGGACGTCACCCCGGAGCACCTGGCCGCCGCCGTCCGGCTGGTCCGCACCGGGGACGCCCTGCTCGCCCCGGCGATCACCCGCCGGCTGGTCGAGCGCTTCGCCCGCCCGGCCGCCCCCGAGGCCGCCGCCCCGCACCGTGAACTGGCCACCCTCACCCCGCGCGAGCTGGAGGTGATGGGGCTGCTGGCCCGCGGCCTCAGCAACGCCGAGCTGGCCGGCCGGCTCCAGCTCTCCGAGGCGACGGTGAAGACCCATGTGGCGCGGATCCTGGGCAAGTTGGGGCTGCGGGACCGGGCCCAGGTGGTGGTCGCGGCGTACGAGACCGGGCTGGTCAGCGCGGGCGCGCCGTAAGGCCGGAAGGGCGGAAGGGCGGAGGGGAACGCGCCGCAACGACGTACGGGAGCCCGGGGGTTGGTTGACAACCCCCGGGCTCCCGCCGTCATCGGCTACCGCGTCACACCAGGTCGAAGCGGTCCGCGTTCATGACCTTGACCCAGGCCGCGACGAAGTCCTCCACGAACTTCTCCTTGGCGTCGTCGGCCGCGTACACCTCGGCGACGGCGCGCAGTTCGGAGTTCGAGCCGAACACCAGGTCGGCGCGGGTGCCGGTCCACTTGACCGCACCGGAGGCGTCCCGGCCCTCGAAGGTGTGGGCGTCCCCCGAGGCGGAGGACCAACTGGTGCCCAGGTCCAGCAGGTTGACGAAGAAGTCGTTCGTCAGCACGCCCGGGGTCTCGGTCAGCACACCGTGCGCGGACTGCTGGTGGTTGGCGCCCAGCACGCGCAGACCGCCGACCAGCACGGTCAGTTCGGGCGCGCTCAGGCCCAGCAGGTTCGCCTTGTCCAGCAGCAGGAACTCGGCCGGCAGCCGGTTGCCCTTGCCGACCCAGTTGCGGAAGCCGTCCGCCTTGGGCTCCAGCGCGGCGAAGGACTCGGTGTCGGTGAGCTCCTGCGGGGCGTCCACCCGGCCGGCCGCGAACGGCACCTCGACGGCCAGCCCGGCCGCCCTGGCCGCCTGCTCGACGCCGACGCCGCCGGCCAGCACCACCAGGTCGGCCAGCGAGACCTGCTTGTCGCCGGCCTGCGCGTTGAAGTCCCGCTGCACGCCCTCCAGCGCCCGCAGGACACCGGCCAGCCGGTCCGGCTCGTTGACCTCCCAGCCGGCCTGCGGCTGCAGCCGGATCCGGCCGCCGTTGGCACCGCCGCGCTTGTCGCTGCCGCGGAAGGAGGAGGCCGCGGCCCAGGCCGCGGAGACCAGCTCGGAGACCGACAGGCCGGTCCCGGCGATCCGCCGCTTGAGGTCGGCGACGTCCGCGGCACCGACCTGCTGGTACGAGACGGCCGGCAGCGGGTCCTGCCAGAGCAGGTGCTCGGCCGGGACCTCCGGGCCGAGGTAGCGCACGACCGGGCCCATGTCGCGGTGGGTCAGCTTGTACCAGGCGCGGGCGAAGGCGTCGGCGAACTCCGCCGGGTTCTCCAGGAAGCGGCGCGAGATCGGCTCGTACACCGGGTCGAAGCGCAGCGACAGGTCGGTGGTGAGCATGATCGGGGTGTGCCGCTTGGCCGGGTCGTGGGCGTCCGGCACGGTGCCCTCGCCGGCGCCGTCCTTCGGCTTCCACTGGTGGGCGCCGGCCGGGCTCTCGGTGAGCTCCCACTCGTAGCCGAACAGGGTCTCGAAGAAGCTGTTGTCCCAGGTGATCGGGGTGGCCGTCCAGATGCCCTCGAGACCGCTGGTGATGGCGTCGGCGCCGACGCCGGTGCCGTAGCCGCTCTTCCAGCCGAGGCCCTGCTGCTCCATCGGCGCGGCCTCCGGGTCCGGGCCGACGTTGTCCGCCGGGCCGGCGCCGTGGGTCTTGCCGAAGGTGTGGCCGCCGGCGATCAGCGCGACGGTCTCCTCGTCGTTCATCGCCATCCGGTAGAAGGTCTCGCGGATGTCGCGGGCGGCGGCGATCGGGTCCGGGTTGCCGTTGGGGCCCTCGGGGTTGACGTAGATCAGGCCCATCTGGACGGCGGCCAGCGGGCTCTCCAGCTCGCGGTCGCCGGTGTAGCGCTCGTCGCCGAGCCAGGTGGTCTCGGGGCCCCAGTAGACGTCCTCGTCGGGCTCCCACTCGTCGACCCGGCCGCCGCCGAAACCGAAGGTCTCGAAGCCCATGCCCTCCAGCGCGACGTTGCCGGTCAGGACGATCAGGTCGGCCCAGGACAGGCTGCGCCCGTACTTCTTCTTCACCGGCCACAGCAGTCGGCGGGCCTTGTCCAGGCTGGCGTTGTCCGGCCAGCTGTTCAGCGGGGCGAAGCGCTGCTGGCCGCCGCCGGCGCCGCCGCGGCCGTCGCTGATCCGGTAGGTGCCGGCGCTGTGCCAGGCCATCCGGATCATGAACGGGCCGTAGTGGCCGAAGTCGGCCGGCCACCAGGACTGCGAGGTGGTGAGCACCTCCTGGATGTCCCGCTTGACGGCGGCGAGGTCCAGGGCGCTGAACGCCGCGGCGTAGTCGAAGTCCGCGCCGAGCGGGTTGGCGACGGCGGGGTTCTTGGCGAGGATCTTGAGGTTCAGCCGCTCCGGCCACCACTGGCGGTTCCCGCCGCCCTGGGTGGGGTGGAGCGCGCGCCCGTGGTTGACCGGGCAGCCGCCCGCGCTCGCCTCTACACCGGTTGCATCGTGGTTCTCAGACATGGGAATCCTTCCGTACAAGGCGGATCACGGTGTCTATCTGCTACCTACGGCACCTACTGCTGCTATTCGGCACTGCCGTTACCCAGGCTAGCGCCGGAGCCGATCCTACGATGGACGTAGTCCAAGTCAAGAAAGACACCAAACCCCCGTCCGGCCGAGGTCGGAGGCCTCAGGACCGGCATTGGTAAACTCCGGTCTTCCCCCATGACCTGAATAGGTGAACCGTGATGAGTGACCTGCTGGAGCGGCTGCGCGAGCGCGGCTGGCGCCTCACCTCCCAGCGGCGTGTCGTGGCCGAGGTCCTGGACGGCGAGCACGTGCACCTGACCGCCGACGAGGTGCACGCCCGCGCGGCCGAGCGCCTCCCGGAGATCTCCCGCGCGACGGTGTACAACACCCTCGGCGAGCTGGTCACCCTCGGTGAGGTCATCGAGGTGTCCACGGACGGGCGCGCCAAGCGCTACGACCCCAACGCCCACCACCCGCACCAGCACCTGGTCTGCACCGGCTGCGGCGCCATCCGGGACGTCCACCCCCTGGGCGACCCGCTCGCCGACCTCCCGGCGGAGCAGCGGTTCGGCTTCGCCGTCTCGGGCGCCGAGGTCACCTACCGGGGCCTCTGCCCGGCCTGCGCGGGCTGAGCCGGCCCACCGGCGGAGCGCGCCGTCACCCCGGAACCGTCCAGCGCACCGGCAGGCTCTTGAGGCCGTTCTGGAAGTTGGACACCAGGCGCCGCGGCGGCCGGTCCGGGTCGAGCTCCAGCCCCGGGAGGCGGTCGAGCAGGTGGCGCAGGGCGGACCGCAGCTGCAGGCGGGCGAGCCGGGCGCCGACGCAGAAGTGCGGGCCGTACCCGAAGCTCACGTGGTCGTTCGGGGTGCGGGAGACGTCGAAGCGGTCCGGCTCCGGGAACACGGCCTCGTCCCGGTTCGCCGAGGCGTGGTGGACCACCACCTTGTCGCCCCGGCGGACCGGCTGCCCGGCGATCCGGGTGTCCCGCGTCGCGGTGCGGCGGAAGTGCACCACGGGCGGCCAGCAGCGCAGCATCTCCTCCACCGCCGACGGGACCAACTCCGGCCGCTCGCACAGGAGTCGGTACTGGTCCGGATGACTGAGCAGGGTGTGCAGGCCGCCCGGCAGGCCGTTGCGCACGGTCTCGTTCCCGGCGACGGCGAAGAGGAAGAACATCGTCTCGAACTCGGCGGCGCTCAGGCCGGCGTCCCGCATGCGGGCGACGATGCTGCCCGGCGGCGGCTGTCGGGCGAGCGCGTGGGCGTAGGCGAACATGTCGGCGAGGGCCGCGCGGGAGCGCGGGTTGAGCGGGCGGCCGTCAGGGGCGGTGGGAGTGGTCGGCCGGTGGTCGAGCGCGGCGCGTCCCACGGCGGTGAGCCGGGATGGGTCGGCGGTGCTGGAGTGGGCGTAGTCGGGGTCCTGGTAGCCGATCACCCGGTTCGACCAGTCGACCAGCAGCTGCCGGTCCTGCTCGGGCACGCCCAGGACCAGGGCCAGCGTCCACACGGGCAGATCGGCGGCGAGCGGCACGAAGTCGGCTTCGCCCAGGGGGCGAATCGCGGCGACCAGTTCGGCCGCGCGCCCCTCGATGGCGGCGGTCAGCCGGTGCAGCGCCCGCGGGGTGAACGCGGCGGTGACGATCCGGCGCAGCCGGGCGTGGTCCGGCGGGTCCTGGTTGAGCATCATGGTGCGGACGAAGGCCAGGTCGGCGGGGGTGTCCGGGTCGCGGATCTGGGTCGCCCCGAGGTGTGAGGAGAACAGCTCCGGGCTGCGCAGCACGTGCTTCACGTCCGCGTGCCGCAGCACCGCCCAGTAGCCCGCCCCGGCCGGCCAGTCCCCCACCGCCGGCTCCTCCACCCAGCAGACCGGGGCCTCGGCCCGCAGCTCGCGGAACAGCCCGTACGGAACGCCCTCGGCGTACGTCCCGGGCAGGAAGATCCGGTTCACCCGCGCCTGGTCCAGTGCCACGGTGACCGACCGTACTGCGTCGCGGTTGCGGCGATCAACCGGTGGGATCCCGTAAGGTCGGCCAATGGCCAAGTACTTCGACGTGCACCCCGAATCCCCCCAGCCGCGCACCATCAGCACCGTGGCCGACAGCCTCCGCTCCGGAGCCCTCATCGCGTACCCGACCGACTCCTGCTTCGCGCTCGGCTGCCGCCTGGACAACCGCGACGGGCTGGAGCGGATCCGGTCCATCCGGCGCCTCGACGACCGCCACCACTTCACCCTGGTGTGCGAGGACTTCGCTCAGCTGGGGCAGTTCGTCCAGCTCGACAACAACGTCTTCCGGGCCGTCAAGGCCGCGACGCCGGGCAGCTACACCTTCATCCTCCCCGCCACCAAGGAGGTGCCGCGCCGGCTGATGCACCCCAAGAAGAAGACCGTGGGGGTGCGGATCCCCGACCACGCCGTCACCCGGGCGCTGCTCGCCGAACTGGGCGAGCCCCTCCTCTCCAGCACCCTGATCCTCCCCGGCGAGGACGAGCCGATGACCCAGGGCTGGGAGATCAAGGAACGCCTCGACCACGTGCTGGACGCCGTGGTGGACTCCGGCGACTGCGGCACCGAGCCGACCACGGTCATCGACTTCTCCAGCGGCGAGGCCGAGATCACCCGCCGGGGGGCCGGCGACACCGCGCGCTTCGAGTGAGGGCCCGGCGGCCGGGGCCGGGGGGCCCGGCCGCCCGGCTGCCCGGCTCAGCGGTGGCGGAGGTCCACGAACGAGCCCACCAGCCCACCGAGGGCGATCGCCGGGATCAGCGACGCGTCCCACGGCTGACCACCCGCCGGCCCGGAGGCCGCCACCAGGGCGGCGACCGCCAGCGCCGTCGCCCGCCCCGCAGTCGACTGCGGAATCAGCGGCGAGGGCTTGCCGTTTCGCCGCTCACGGGCCAGTTTGATGACGAGCAGGAGCAGTGCGACTGCGAGCAGTGGCGGCACCATGTCGTGGGTCATGCCGCCAGGATGTCATGGACGGTGATGAGTTGATCGAGTTGGGTGGGGTCATCGATCCGCAGGAAGGCCGCCTCGACGGCCAGTTGGAGCTCGGGCCCGCGCAGCCAGGCCGCGAAGGTCCGGTACGCGGCTCCCCTTTCGTCCCAAAGGGCGTCCCGCGGTTCGAGCTCACCGCCGAGGGCGAACTCGTACAGGCGCTCCACGGCCACGGGGCTCGCGAGCCGGGCCCATTCTGTTAGGCCCTCTCCGGCCGATCTTGCCGGGCCCGCGACGCCGGGCATCCCGCCTGGCCGCACGCCCGAATCGCCCAAGTACACCCAGTACGAGGACGATCCGGGCGCACGCCCAGCCGGGCGCCCACCGCCGCGGGCTGATCCGACAAGACCGACCGGACAGGGCCTACCCGACCGCCGGTCCCGTCCGGATCGGCGGCCCCCAGGCCACTGAGCACGGCCTCGGTGTCCCCGCACTTCCGGGCGTCGTGCAGGACGTCCGGCCACAGGGCGTCGAGGAGCCGGCGCAGGTACGGCGCCTCCGGCCAGTCCTGCCAGCCGGCCTGCGCCAGCTTGCGGCAGACCAACGGCACGTCGGGCCAGGCGAGTTCGCCGGTCAGGACGAGCTGGAGGATGCGCGGCGCGAAGTAGCGCAGGTCGGCGGGCGAGCCGACGGTGTTCAGCACGGAGGCGGCGTAGGGTCCCAGTTCCTCGGGCGTCAACTGCGCGCGGGGCGTGCGCAGGAGGCGGTCCAGCCCGGCCCGGGAGGCGCAGCAGGGGCAGGCGTCGATGCGGCTCGGCCGCGGGGCGGTCTAGAACGCCTCGGGGAGACCGGTGACCAGGTGCTGCAGTGCGGTGCCGTCCGTCATGGACCCATCATGGGCGCCGTTCGTTTCGGGACCGTCAGCGAGTGACCTCCCAGGAGAGCAGGAGGCGGAGGGCGTCGTCGGAGGGGGTGTCCGGGTCGGCGGTGTAGGTGATGAGGGCCTGGTCCGGGTCGTCGGCGGGGCGGAGGGTCTCGTAGGCCAGGTCCAGCGGGCCGACGACCGGGTGGTGGAAGCGTTTGTGGCCGGAGGTCTTGTCGGCGACCGGGTGGTCGGCCCACATCCGGTGGAACTCGGGGCTGCCGAGGCAGAGTTGGCCGATGAGTTCGGCGAGCCGGGGGTCGTCGGGGCGGCGGCCGGCTTCGAGGTGGAGGAAGGCGGTGTTCTCCCGGGCGCAGGTGGTCCAGTCGGCGTAGAGGTCGCGGGAGGCCGGGTCGAGGAAGGTGATCCGGGCGATGTTGCGGTGCTCCGGCGGGAGGGCCCCGTAGTCGCCGAAGAGGGCGGTGGCGGCCCGGTTCCAGGCGAGGATGTCCATCCGGTGGCCCATGACCACGGCGGGGGTGTGGTCGAGGCGGTCGAGGAGGCGCAGCAGGGAGGGGCGGGGCTGCTGGCGGGCCGGGCGGCTGCGGTGGGTGCGGCCGGCGGGGCGGGCGAGGCGGTGGAGGTGGCCGGTCTCGTCGGGGAGGAGGCGCAGGGCCCGGGCGACGGCGTCGAGGACGGTGGTGGAGGGGTTGCCGACGCGGCCCTGTTCGAGGCGGGTGTAGTAGTCGACGCTGACGCCGGCCAGGTGGGCGAGTTCCTCGCGGCGCAGGCCGGCGACCCGGCGCAGGCCGCCGTAGTCGGGGAGGTCGACGTCCTCGGGGCGGAGGCGGGCGCGGCGGGTGCGGAGGAAGTCGCTGAGGGCGGGGGTCGGGTTCACGGGGTGATTGTGGCCCGGCCGGGCGTGGCGTGCCTGGCCCCGGCAGGACCAGGCACGCGTCGGCCCGGGGTTGCGCAGGGCCACCCCGGGTGTGGGGGAACAGATCCGATCGGCGTGTGGTTGGGGCAGGGCGACGGCCAAGGACGGCACTCGCGAAGGGGCTTACCCATGAAGATCGGCATCATCGGCGCGGGCAACATCGGCGGTAACCTCACGCGGCGGCTGACGGCTCTCGGGCACGAGGTCTCGGTGGCGAACTCGCGCGGGCCGGAGTCGTTGCGGGCGCTGGTCGAGGAGACGGGCGCGAAGGCGGTGACGGCCGCGGAGGCGGCGCACGGCGCCCAGGTCGTGGTGGTGACGGTGCCGTTGAAGAACGTACCGGGCCTGCCCGCGGGGCTGTTCGACGGCGCCGCCGAGGGGCTCGCGGTGATCGACACCGGCAACTACTACCCGAAGGAGCGCGACGGCCGGATCGACGCGATCGAGGACGGCGGGCTGACGGAGAGCCGCTGGACGGAGCAGCACCTGGGCCACCCGGTGGTGAAGGTGTTCAACGGCACCTACGCGCAGGACCTGCTGGACCGCCCGCTCCCGGCGGGCGACCCGGAGCGCCTCGCCGTGCCGGTCTCCTCGGACGACGAGGCGGCGAAGGCCGTGGTGCGGGCGCTGGTCGACGAGTTGGGCTTCGACACCGTGGACGCCGGCGGCATCGACGAGTCCTGGCGCCAGCAGCCGGCCACGCCGGTGTACGGGCTGCGCGCCGGGGTGGCGGCGGTCACCCGGGCGCTCGCGGAGGCGTCCCCGGAGCGCCCGGAGGCGCACCGGGCCTGAGGCACCGCGGCGGGGCCCGGCCGCGCAGGGCTCCGTCGCTCAGGCCACCGCCGGTCAGGCCGAACTCGCCCGCACCACCAGCTCGGTGGGCAGCTCCAGGCCGCCCGTCGGCGCGGCCCCGCCGTGCACCTGGTCCAGCAGCCGGGTGACCAGCCCGGCCGCCAGGGCCCGCAGCGGCAGCCGGACCGAGGTCAGCGGCGGGTGCAGGTGGCGGCAGAGCGGTGAGTCGTAGAACCCGGTGACCGCCACCCCGGCGGGCCCGACCGCCGACCCCTCGGCCCGGATCGCCTCGTACGCGTCCAGCGCCAGCAGGTCGCTGCCCGCGGCGACGGCCGTCGGCCGGTCGGGCCCGCGCAGCAGCTCCCGCACGGCCGCCACCGGCCCGGCCGTCGGCGCCGCCTCCGACGGGGCGACCGCCGTCAGGCCCAGCCGGCGCGTCTCGGCGAGGAAGCCCGCCCGCCGGGCCGCCATCCAGGGCAGGTCCTCGGCGGCGCCGAGGTAGCCGATCCGGCGGTGGCCCCGCGCCGCGAGGTGCCGCACCACCGCGGCCATCGCCGCGTCGTTGGCGATGTCCGCCCAGTGCTGCGGCTCGCCCGGTCCGGTCCGGCCGAAGCTGACGAAGGGGACGCCCAGCCCGGCGACGTGGGCGATCCGCCGGTCCTCGGTCAGGACGTCCGCCAGCACCAGCCCGTCGACCTGCCGGGCCGCCACCAGTTCGTCGATGGCCGCCACCGGGTCCGCCGCGGGCGGGGCGGGCCGGAACAGCAGCACCCGCTGCCCGCGTTCCCCGGCCGCGTCGACCAGGGCCTCCAGGAAGCCGGCCATCAGCGGGTTGGGGTCGAGCGGGTCGTCCACCGGCGCGAGGTAGCCGATGGTGCGCCGGGCGCCGCTGCGCAGCGACCGGGCCGACTGGTCGGGCTGGTAGCCGAGTTCGCGGATCGCCGTGCTGACCCTGGTCAGCGTCTCGGCGCGGACCCGGTGCGGGGCGTTGAGTGCGTTGGAGACGGTCTGCCGGGAGACCCCGGCCGCGCGGGCGACCTCCTCGATGGTGGTGGCGCCACGGCGCGGTCGGTGCGCTCCCTCGGGCATGCGGGTCCTCCGGTGGTGGGTCAGGGGCGGCGCAGCGACAGCAGCCCGCCGCGCGGCACCGCGAGGGTGTCCGTCCGGTCGAGGTCGATCTCGTCCTGCCGGACGATACGCCCCCGGGCGTCCTGGACGGTGGCGCTGGCCCTGCCGCTGCCGCCCACCAGCCGGACGTCCGGGTCGGCGTCGGCGTTGGCCACCAGCAGGGTGTGCCAGTCGTCCGCCGAGACGTCCACCGGCAGCGCCGCGTACCGGGCGACCACGACCGTCCCCTCCCCGCGGGCGGTGACCAGCGGGTATCCGAGGTCGGGCCGGCTGGGGAGCAGTTCGCCGCGCTGCAGGGTGTCGAGGTGCTCGCGGAACACCCCCAGCCAGAAGGCGATCGCCTCGCGCTGCCCGGGGTCCTGCGCGGCGAGGTCGACGGAGATCTGGGGCACCGAGAAGAGCACGTTGACCAGGTGGCAGGCGATCTGCTCGGGCGGCTCGGCCGGGTGCCACATCAGCATGTCCGCGTGCACCGGCACCGGCCCGGCGGCCAGCCGCACGTCGACGGTGCGCTGCCGGTTCTCCTGCGGGCTGAGCGGGCAGTCGGTGGCCCGGATCATGGTGGCGTACGGCCACAGGGCGGGGCTGACGTACGGCTGCCGGTGCTCGATCATCGCGTCCGGGTGGGCGGCGGTGGTCCGGGCCCGGATCGCGGCGAGCAGCCGCTCCACGCCCTCGGCCACCTCGGCGCAGTCCGCCTCGGGGCCGGGCCCGGGGGCGTCGGGGCGCTCGGCGGCGCGGGCGAAGGAGTCGACGAAGTCGACCTTGAGCCCGTCCATGCCCCACTCCTCGACGGCCCGGGCCAGCCGGTCGGTGAGGAACTCGCGGACCTCGGGGTAGCGCGGGTCGGCGACCACCGCGCCCAGGTGGGGGACGTCGGCGAGGGCGTGCCGGCCGATCTTCCGGTAGGCGGCGCTGTCCTTGCCGATGAACGGCAGCGCGTACCAGAGCAGGTAGCGGACGCCGAGGTCGTGGACGCGCCGGACGTGCTCGGCGGTGTCGGGCAGCGAGACGGGCTCCCAGTCGCCGCAGTGGGCGTAGCCGCGGGTGCGGTCGGCGGTCATCCAGCCGTCGTCGACGATGATCACGTCCAGCCCGAGGGCCTTGCCGAGCGCGGCCTGGGCCTCGATCCGCTCGGGCGAGACGTCCTGGTGCATCGCGTACCAGGTGGAGTAGGCGGGGCGGCGGGCGTCCTCCGGGACGACGACGGTACGGCCCTCGCCCCACCAGGCGGTCAGGTCGGCCAGGCAGCGGGCGAAGTGCCGGCCCGAGGTGTCGATCCGGACGGTGATCCGGCCGGCGGCCTGGGCCCAGCAGCGGAAGTCACCGGTCTCCTCGACCACTCCGGCCCCGACCAGCACCTCGGTCTGCTCGGCCGCGAAGGCGCAGACCGAGGTGTCCCCGGTGCCGACCAGCGCGGCGATCGGGGCGCCGGCGGCGGGGCCGGTGCGGCGCGGGGCGCTCCAGGCGGCGGGCAGCCAGCCGGTGCCGCGCGGTTCCGGGGTCCAGAAGGAGGTGACGTCCACGCAGGGCACCCGCCACTCGATCCGCACCTCGGCCGGGCCCTCGGCGCTCACCTCGACCACGCCGTCGGCGACCTCCCGGACGGTGGCGGTACCGCTCGCCCGCAGGTCCAGGCCCCGGGCCCGGGCGTGGGGCAGCGGGTGGAGCGCTCCGGGGGCGGGGGCGTGCGGCTCCCAGACCTCGGTCGTGGTCCCGGCCGTAGTCCCCGCTGCGGTGTCGGCCGCGGTCCCCGCTGCGGTGTCGGTCTCGGTCATGCCGCTCAGCCCTTCGTCGCGCCGGCCAGCAGGCCGGAGATGAACTGCCGTTGGAGGACCAGGAAGAGGACCATCATCGGCAGGGTGGAGAGCGCGGTCCCGGAGAGGATCGCGCCGTAGTCGGTGGTGCTCTGGTTGCCGTACAGGGTCGCCAGGGCGACCGGCAGGGTGTGCATGCCGGGGCTGCGCAGGGCGATCAGCGGCCAGACGAACTGGTTCCAGGAGCCCAGGAAGAGGAAGATCGAGAGCGCGGCAAGCACCGGCCGCATCACCGGGACGACGACGTTCCACAGCACCCGGAACTCGCCCGCGCCGTCGACCCTGGCGGCGTCCAGGAGTTCGTCCGGCAGGCTGCTCAGCGACTGGCGCATCAGGAAGACCGCGAAGGGCACGCACAGCCCGGGCAGGATGATCGCCTGGTAGGAGTCGAGCAGGCCGAAGTCCGTCATCATCGTGAACAGCGGTACCAGCATGACCTGTTCGGGCACCACCAGGGTGGAGAGCAGCAGCGCGAACAGCAGGGTGCGGCCGCGGAAGCGGAACTTGGCGAAGGCGTAGCCGGCCAGCAGGGCGACGACCAGGGCGCCCAGGGTCTGGATCCCGGCCACCAGCAGGGAGTTGCCGAGCACCCGGAGCAGGCCGATCCGCTGGTCCAGCCGGTGGAGGTTGTCGCCGAGGCCCCCGCCGGGCAGCAGGTGCGGCGGCCAGTCGAAGATCTCGGTGTCCTTGCGGGTGACGGAGACCAGCAGCCAGTAGAAGGGGGCGACCGAGAAGCCGGTGAGGCCCGCCAGGAGGAAGGTCAGCGGCCAGCCGCGGAGGTTCCTGGGGTTCATCCGTCCTTCTCCCCCATCAGGCGCATCTGGACCGCGCCCAGCACGGCCACCAGCAGGGTGAGCGCGTAGGCGATGGCGGAGGCGTAGCCGAAGTCGAAGTAGCGGAAGCCGTTCTGGTACAGGTACATGGAGACGGTCAGGCTCGCGTTGTCCGGGCCGCCGCCGGTCAGCACGTACGGCTCGTCGAAGAGCTGGAGGGTGCCGATGGTGGAGAGCACGACGGTGAACAGCAGCAGCGGGCGCAGGGCCGGGACGGTGATCGCGGTGAAGCGGCGGACGGCACCGGCGCCGTCGACCATCGCGGCCTCGTACAGCTCCTTCGGGACGGACTGCAGGCCGGCCAGGTAGATGACGGCGTTGTAGCCGGTGTAGTGCCAGGTCAGCACCAGGACGACGGACATCCGGGCCCAGAACGGCTGCCCCAGCCAGTCGACGGCGGGCAGGCCGACGGCGTGCAGCAGCCAGTTGACCGCGCCGTCGTCGCGCTTGAGCAGGAAGGCGAACATCACGCCGGTGGCGACCAGGCCGGTGACGGCGGGCATGAAGACGCCGAGCCGCCAGACGGCCCGCCAGCGCACCAGGGTGGAGTTGATGCCGACGGCCAGCAGCAGGGCCAGCCCGAGCATCAGCGGGACCTGTACGACGAGGATCTCGCCGGTGTTGCGCAGGGCCGTCCAGAACAGCGGATCGTCCAGCAGGCGCCGGTAGTTGGCGAGGCCGGCGGGGCGGGCGGCGGGGCCGGAGCCGGTGGTGAAGGAGAGCAGCAGCGAGTCGACGATCGGGTAGGCCTTGAACACGCCGAAGGTGATCAGGGCGGGGGCGAGCAGCAGGTACGGCAGGGCGGTGCGGCGCAGCCGGGCCCGGCGGTGGGCGCGCGCGGCCGGGCCGGCGGGGCGGGCGGGGCGGGTCCGTCCGGTGGCGGGGGGTGCGATGGCGGCGGTCATGCGACGGTGCGTCCGGTCTGCTGGGCGAGCTGCTGGGCGGCGGCCCGGAGGACGCCGGCCGGGTCGCCGCCCTTGAGGAGGACCTTGGCCTGGGCGTCGCTCGCGAGCTTGAGGGCGCGGGCGTAGTCGCCGGAGTAGTTGGTGGGGTCGCCGCCGTCGGTAGCCAGGTCGGCGAAGGTCCGCAGCGGGGACTGGCCGCCGTAGTAGTCGCTGGGCCTGGCGTACAGCGGGTCGCCGTAGGCGTCGAGGAGTGCGGGGAAGACCCCGCCGGCGTCGAACATGGCGTTCACCGAGGCGGGGCGGGTGAGCGCGTACTCGACGAACTTCCAGGCGGCGCGGCGGCGCGGGCTGGAGGCGGCGACGGTGAGGTGGGTGGAGTTCACCAGGGCGGTGCGCTTGCCGCCGGGGGTGACGGCCGGGGGTTTGGCGAGGCGCCAGTTGCCGTGCTGGTCGGCGAACTTGGCCTCCAGGTAGTGCGCGGCCCAGGCGGGCATCGGGGCGACGGCGAGCTTGCCGGCCTTCATCAGGGTGGCCCAGCCCTGGTCGCCGGGGGCGTCGGCGACCAACCCGGCGTCGTCCAGGTGCTTGAGGGTGGCCAGGGCGCGGACGTCCGGCTCGGAGCCGAGGGTGATCCGGCCCCCGAGGTCGAAGTAGAAGGCGCCCTGGAGCTGCATCAGGGACTGCACGAAGTCCAGGTCGGGGCTGGGGTTGGCGGCCTTGTTGATGCCGATCAGCGAGATGCCGGGGTTGGCGGCCTTGAAGCGGTCGGCGACCGCCGTGAGGTCGTCCCAGGTGGCGAAGGAGGCGGGGTCGAGGCCGGCCCTGTCGAAGTAGTCCTTGCGGTAGAAGAAGCCGAGCGGGTTGGCCTCCCAGGGCAGGGCGTAGGCGTGGCCGTCCTTGCCGGTGACGACCGGCCACAGGCCCTTGGCGAACTTCTCCTTGTGCGCGTCGGCGCCGAAGGCCGAGAGGTCGGCGAGGCCGCCGGGGAACTTCTCCAGGTAGCCGGGCAGGTAGTCGCAGCCGATGTGCAGGACGTCGCCGAGGCCCTGGCCGCCGGCCGCCAGGCCGACGGTGATCTTGTCCCAGATGGCGGGGTTGCCGATGTCCTGGACGTCCACCGTGATGCCCGGGTTGTCCTTCTCGAAGGCCGGGACGACGGCGCGCAGCGCGACGGCCGCGGTGGCCCACGACCAGACGGTGACCTTGCCGGTGTCGGCGTCCCCGCCGGAGGCACTCCCCGAGCCCGGGTCGCCGCAGGCCGCGAGGGCTCCGCCGGCCGTGAGGGCCAGCAGGCCGGCGCCGGAGGCGCGGAGCAGGTCGCGGCGGGAAAGGTGTGACATTGCATTCCTCCCGATGGGTGGCTCTGGACGGAGGCGGGGCATGGGGGTGGTGGCGCTCGGCGGCCAAGTTTGAACGTTCAAAACAACAAAACAGACCACAACTCAACAGATTCGCACGAGCGGGACACAGCAAACGCCCGCCCTCCCCGCGCCGTCAACCCCTGGCGCAGCGAAGGGCGGGCTCCGCAACCGTTCCGTTATGAGCGCCGGCGGGTCAGGA
Organism: Kitasatospora sp. NPDC056076; assembly: GCF_042266305.1. NCBI lineage: Bacteria > Bacillati > Actinomycetota > Actinomycetes > Kitasatosporales > Streptomycetaceae > Kitasatospora > Kitasatospora sp. NPDC056076. Next base: position 104,612 of record NZ_JBHJWG010000004.1, on the reverse strand, counting down.
GCGGACCACCGGGGCGCCGGTGAGGTCGACCCCGGCGTCGCGGAGTTCGGTGAGCGCGGCATCGGTGGTGTCGGGGGCGACGCCGGCCGTGTAGTCGAGCAGGACGCGGGCGTCGAAGCCGGCCCGGCGGGCGTCCAGCGCGGTGGCCTTGACGCAGTGGTCGGTGGCGATGCCGACGACGTCGACGGCGTCCACGCCGCAGTCGTGCAGCCAGTCGGCGAGCGGGGTGCCGTCGGCGGTGAAGCCCTCGAAGCCGCTCTTGGAGGCGGAGCGGGCGCCCTTGTAGAAGACCTCGTCGACCGCGCCGGCCTCGACGGCGGGCAGGAAGTCGGGGTGGAACTCGCCGCCCTCGGTGCCGGCCACGCAGTGCACCGGGAAGGAGTCCCGGTAGTCGGGATGCTCGGAGAAGTGGCCGCCCGGGTCGACGTGGTGGTCCCGGGTCGCGACCACCCGGGACCACCCCTCCCGCTCCGGTCCCTGGATCAGCGCGGCGATCGCCCGGGCCCGGTCGGCACCGCCGCCGACCGGGACGCTTCCGCCCTCGCAGAAGTCCTTCTGCACATCCACCACGATCAGCGCGCGCGTCATCGAACGGCCTTTCCTCACCAGGTTCTTACGCATCCGCGGCCCAGCTTGGCGGGTCGACGGCCGTGGACGAAGCAACCGGGCGGCCGTTCACTCGAACGGGTTCCACCGGTTCCCGGCAGGGGTACGGCGGGGCGCGGCGGGCGGCCGCCGCCGTCGAAAGGGCGTCGAACCCGCGTCGAACAGGCCATTGAGAGCCGGTCGGCGCCGCACCTACACTCGCGGCCGTCCGTGACCCCGCGTCCCGGATTCCGCTCCGTGTTCCGCTCCGTGTTCCGCTCCGTGCCCGGGGTGCTCGATCCGCCCCGGGTCGATCGCCGATGTCCCCCAACCCACCCTCGTGGAGGACTACTTGAAGGCTCGAACGATACGCCGCATGCTCCTGGCCGGGGTGAGCAGCCTGGCCCTCGCGGCCTCCGGCGCGCTCGCCGCCCCGGTGGTCGGCAGCGCCGTGCCCGGCGGCGCCGCGGCCGCCGGCTACCCGACGGTGCACCCCACGGTGGCCGACTACGCCCAGGTGTCGGCGGGCACCACTCCCCCCACCCCGACGCAGTGCGCGAGTGCGGGCCGCCGCTGCTTCGACCCCCAGGCGATCAGGGCCGCCTACCACCTGGGCCCGCTGTACGCGGGCGGCTTCGACGGCCGCGGCCAGACGATCGCGATCCTCGACTCGTACGGCAGCGACACCATGGCGCACGACCTGCACGTCTTCGACCAGGCCTTCGGCGTCACCGCGATGTGCGGCGAGGAGGCGGTGACCTGCCAGCCCGGGATGCCGTCCTTCGGCGAGCTGCACGTCCAGGGCGATCCGGGCACCAACGCCCCGCCGCCCACCAGCCACGGCACCGGCCAGGAGAGCAAGGCCGCGTGGGCGGTGGAGGTCGCGCTCGACGTGGAGACCGCGCACGCGATGGCACCCGGTGCGAACATCCTGCTGGTCAGCACGCCGACCGCGGAGACGCTCGGCGTCCAGGGCCTGCCGACGCTGATGAACGCCGAGCAGTACGTGGTCGACCACCACCTGGCGAACGTCATCTCGCAGTCCTTCGCCTCCGCCGAGGGCGCCTTCGGCAGCGCCCAGTCCATCGAACCGCTGCGGCACGCCTTCAAGTCCGCGGCCCTGAACGGGGTCACGGTGCTCGGTTCCTCCGGCGACAGCGGCACGGCCGGCTCGGAGAAGACCCCGGTGAAGTCGGGCGGCTCGACCCTGCCGTACCCGTCCGTGGAGTGGCCCGCCTCGGACCCGCTGGTGACCGGCGTGGGCGGCACCTACCTGTGCACCGACCCCGGCGCGACCGGCGCCCGGACCGTGGACAGCACCGACAACCCGGCCGCCTGCCAGAGCAACTCCGGCTCCGCCGAGGTGGGTTGGACCAACTCCGGCGGCGGGTTCAGCCGGGTCTTCGACCGGCCCGACTACCAGTCGGCACTGCCGGCCGGCTCCACCGCGATCGGCGCCAAGCGCGGCGTCCCGGACGTCTCACTCCAGGCCGCCTCCAGCACCGGTGCGCTGGTCTACCTGTCGCTGCCGCCGGACGGCTCCTCCGGCCTCAAGTGCGGTGCCACGCCGTGCAGCACGGGCTGGTACGACATCGGCGGCACCTCGCTGTCCTGCCCCCAGTGGGCCGGCCTGGTCTCGATCGCGGACCAGATCAACGGCGGCGGCCTGGGCCAGATCAACCCGGCCCTGTACAAGCTGGGCGCCGACCCGGCGAAGTACGCGGCCGACTTCAACGACGTGACGCTCGGGAACAACACCACCGACCCGACCGTCCCGGGCTACCCGGCCGGTACGGGCTGGGACCCGGTCACCGGCCTCGGCACGCCCGACGCGGCGAACCTGCTGCCGGACCTGGTCAGCGCCGTCCGGGCGGGCTGACCGCAGCCCGGTGCTCCGCCCCGTCGAGCTGTGCGGCCCGACGGGGCGGAGCCGTGTGCGGCGCCGGCCCGGCCGGTCGCCGGCTCGGCCGGTTCGGCTGGGTAACCGATCCGGAGGGGAACCGCATCGAGCTCTGGCAGCCCGCCTGAGCGCAGTCGGAGGGCCCGACTTCAAGCTCCCGCACGGGAAGTCGGCCGGGCCGACTTCCCGTGCGACGCGATCAGAACAGCGCGTCGGCGGACCCGCACTTGAGGGTGCCGCTGGCCGTGGCATCGATGCCGCCCGGCATCTGGTGCACCGCCATGCCGGAGAACGTGATGGCGTCCTCCGTGCGGCCGGCCCCCGCACCGACCGGGACCTTTCCGGCCCACGCCGCCACCTTCGGGTCCTCGGGCTCGCCGACGGTCAGCAACAGGCTCATCTGGCCCTGGCCGTCGAAGCCCATGACCAGGGCGGCCTTCTTCGTGGACTTGCCCGTCGCGCTCAGGGTCAGCGGGCCCGACGGGGACTTCTTGCCGACGCAGCCCGCCGTGTCGAAGGTGAACGTGCCGCCCTCGCTGCCGGTGATGGTGACGGTGTTCGCGCCCCCGGAGCCCGCCGCACCACCCGCCGAACCGCCCGCCGCATCGGCCGTCTTCGAGGGAACGGCCGGGGTCGGCGCGTCGGCCGGTGCGGAGGTGGCGGCGCTCGACGTGACGGCGGTCGGCACGGCGGCGGTCGGTGCGGCGGAACTTGGCGCGGCGGTGTTCGAGGAGGACGACGAGCCCGAGGAACCACAGGCCGAGAGCAGGAGGACGGAGGCGCCGAGGACCACGGCGGGGACCACACGAGTCATTCGCATCATGGGCACAACGTAGAGCTCCTGTGTGACAGAACATCAGCGAATCCTCGACGGATCCGTACCAGAGCGGTCCGGCTCCCCCGCACGGCCCCGGCACGCCCCACCCGCAGGGCAGTCGGTCAGCGGGGGGACCGGATGCCGTCGATGATGCGGGTCCAGTTGTCCGCGCCGTGGCCGTCCTCGATCGCACGGCGGTAGTGGGCCTGAACAGCCAGCGGGAGGGCGGGGTCGAGGCCGAGCGAGGTGCTGGTCTCGACGATGTGGTCGGCGGTCGCACCCATCATGGTGACCGTGCTGAGGTGGCCCGGGTGCTCCCCCGCGTCGAGCGCGGTGCCGGGGGCGGCCTCGCCGGCCCGCAGGATGGCGCCGATCGTGTCGGCGGAGGAGAGCAGGTCCGGCAGGGCCTCCGCAGCCTTCATCCCCGCGGTGCCCAGCATCGCGGTGGCCTGCATCAGGGCGGACAGGGTGGTGAGGAAGACGGCGAGTTGGGCCTGGTACATCATCTGGGCGAGGCCCGCGTCCTCGCCCAGGTACCTCGGCGTACCGAGCAGGGCCAGCGCGGCCCGGTGACGCTCCATCACCTGCCCGGGACCGCTGTAGTAGACGTGGGACGCCGCCGTGCCGACCATCGGCGCGGGGACCATGACGCCCCCGGTGAGGAACTCGGCGCCGTGGCCCGCCGCCCAGGCTGCCGCCTCGCGGGTGCGGTCGGGGGTGTCGGAGCTCAGGTTGACCAGGGTCCGCCCGGCGAGCGCCGCGGTGGCGCCGTCGAGGATGTCGTACATGGCCCGGTAGTCGGTGAGGCTGAGGATCACGAGGCCGCTCGCCCCGACCGCCTCGCCGGGCGTCGCCGCGAGCGTCGCCCCGGCCGCGACGACGCCGTCGGCCCGAGCGGCGGTGCGGTTCCAGACGGTGACCGGGTGGCCGGCGGCGAGGAGGGAGCGGGTCATCGCCTGCCCCATCGGGCCGAGCCCGATCACGGTGACGGCGCTGTGCTGACCGGTGGTGTGGTTCTGTCGTTCGTTCACCCCTCCATCCTCGGAGAGGGCAACTATCCTCGGAAGTACCCACTATTTTCTGCGGTACTTACCTTTTCGTAAGGGGGATCGGTGATGGCCAAGGCACCGAGGAACGGGCCCTACATCTGCGGGATCGACGCCGCGCTCGACGTGGTGAGCGGCAAGTGGAAGGGGCTGATCCTGTGGGAGCTCACCACCCACGGCGTGCGCCGCTTCGCCGAACTCCGGCGCGCCCTGCCGGGCGTGAGCGAGAAGATGCTGACGCAGCACCTGCGGGAGATGGAGCAGGACGGCCTGGTCCACCGGGAGGTCTTCGCCGAGGTGCCGCCGCGGGTGGAGTACTCCCTGACCGAGGACGGGCGCACGCTCAACGAGGCGCTCCGGCCGCTCGGCGCCTGGGGAGCCGGCCGGGTCCGGCGCGAGGGGCTCGACCTCGTCGGCGTGGCCGAGGCCTCCCTCGGGTAGGGCGCGGGCCGGGGGGGGGGGGGGGGGGACCCACCCCGGCCGCGCCGGGCGGGGAACGGGCGGGGGGCGACGGCCCCCCGGGGGTGGGCCGGGGCGGGGGGGGGGGGGGGGGGACCCCCCCCCGCCCCGCGCGGGCCTGTCACGGCTCGGGGCCGTCGGGATCCTGCGTCAACAGGTGAACCTCGGCGACTGCACCGAGCCCTGGCGGACGTCGTCGTTGGTGATCCAGGTGTCGATCACCAAGGTCCCGCCGAGTGCGCAGTAGAGGTCGTGCCCGTTCCACTGCTCCGAAACGTTGTTGGACAGGTCACTGTCGACGGTGTAGAGGTCGCTCGGATAGAAGTCGGTGATGGAGCCGTCCGCGTTGACGCGGGCGACCGCCTGCCAGATGCGCACCTGGGTGTCCGGCGTCCCGTAGGCGGTCACCGACGAGGCCACGCTGCTCTGGAGGTTGTTGGGCCGCGCGCAGGGCAGCAGGGAGACGCCGTGGCCCACGTACACCGCGTTCGTGACGATGTCGCGGTTCCCGCGGCAACCGCCGCCTCCGATCGGCTGTGCCGAGGCGCTGCTGGTGGAGCCGATGACCAGGCCGAGGGTGGCCGCCGCCGCGAGGGCGAGGCTGGCGAGCTTGCGCATGGGTTTCTTTCCTCCGGTGTCGGATTGGCCGTGCACCGCCACCTTCGCCGTCGGGGCTCCTCCGGCGACAGCTCTTCGCCGCTGGGCCTCATAGTTGAGAACTCACCCACGGCGGCCCGGCCGCGTGGCACCATCGGCTGTGCTCGAAATCGGCTTCCGGCCGGCCGATCTGGCCCGCGTCCGGTTCGCGGTCTCTCCGCTGGATCACGTGCTGGGCGGCGTCGCCGGCCCGCAGCACCACTGCGCCCGCGACTCGGTGAACCGGGACCGGTGGTGGCGCCGGGTGAAGGGCCATGTCCCGCAGCAGGCCGCGGCGTTCATCGATCTGGTCAACGCGAGCCCGCTCGGCGTGCCGATGTTCCTGACCCCCGACAGCACGGCCGCGCGGGCGACCATCGGCGACGAACTCGACGCCCTGCTCGCCCTCCCCGAGGCCGAGGTCCACCGGGAGATGCAGGACTACGGCACCGGGCCGGACCTCCCCCGCGTCATCACCGAGTTGCGGGACGGCGGCACCCGCCGGCTGCGCCGGATCACCGACGCCGCCTGGGCGCTGTTCCGCACCTGCCTCGCCCCGGACTGGCCCGACATCCAGCGCGCCCTGCGGGCGGACGTCGAACAGCGCTCACGCGTCGTCGCCGAGACCGGGCTCGGCCCGATGCTGGCGCGGCTCCACCCGGACCTGTCCTGGCACGACGAGGGCACCCTCCGGTACGCCAGTCCGGAGTGGCGGCTCGCGTACGACCTCGGCGGGCGCGGGCTGGAGTTGCGGCCCAACCTGTTCCTCTCCGGCCTCACCGCGCCCCTGGGCGCCCACCGGTCGCCGGCCCTGCTGTACCCCGGCCGCGACCACCCGGCCCGCCGCGCGGACGGACTGGCCCGCCTCCTCGGCGCCGCCCGCACCCGGGCCCTCCGGGCGATCGCCCAGGGCGCCTGCACCACGGGCCAGTTGGCCTCGGACCTCGGTGTGTCCGCACCGACCGCCTCCGCCCACGCCACCGTGCTGCGCGACGCCGGGGTGATCACCACCGAGCGCCGGGGCCGCGAAGTCCGGCACAGCCTCACCACCCTCGGCCGCGACCTCCTCCTCGGCTGAGCACCGGCCGTCGGTGCACGGCTTCGCGGCGGCCGGAGCCGGCCCGGCGTTCAGAGCATCGCGGGGCCCAGGGTGTCGCACGTGAGGCTTCCGCTGGCCTTCGCCTCGGCAGCGTCCGGCGTCCTGGAGACCGGCAGGTCGGTGAAGGTCACAACGTCCCTGGTCCGACCTGCCTTCTCGCCGACCTCGGCCTTTCCTCCCCAGGTGACCGTGGACGGGGCGAGGACCTTGTCCATGGCCACCGTCAGGATCATCTCCCCCTTGCCGTCGAAGACGGCCGTCAGCATGGCCTTCCCGTCGGGCCCGCCCGTCGCCATCAGCAGGAGGTTCCCGGACGGGGACTCCTTGCCGAGGCAGGCACCCCCCGTGAACTCGTACGTACCACCGCTGCTGCCGCTGATGACGACGGTGTTGGTCGGCCCCGGGCCGGCGGTGCTCGGGCCGGCAGCGCTCGGGCCGGCGCCGTCCGACGCGGCAGCCTTCGCGGACGGCATCGCTGACGACTGCGCGGACGGCGACGGGTCCGCGGGCCCGCAGGCCGCGAGCAGGAGCACGGAGACGCCGGCGACCACCACGGGATGCACACGAGTCGTTCGAATCATGGTCAGACGGTAACGCCCCCGGATGACGATGCGTCATCGGATGTCCAACAGGTTCGCTGCGGTCCGCGGTCCGCAGCACCGCGGCACCGGGTCAGCGCCCCACCTCGCGCAGGCGGAAGTCCTCCACCGTCTCACGGCGGATGAGCAGCCGGGCGCGGCCGTCCTTGACGGCGGCCACGGCGGGCCGGCCGACCAGGTTGTAGCCGGAGGCCATCGACAGCTGGTAGGCGCCGGCCGCGGGGACGGCGAGCAGGTCGCCGGGGCGCAGGTCGGCGGGCAGGACGGCGTCGTGGACCAGGACGTCCCCCGCCTCGCAGTGGCGGCCGACGACGTCCACCCGGGCCGCGCCGGCGTCGGAGCGGCGGCCCACCAGCCGGACGCTGTACGGGGATCCGTACAGGGCCGGGCGCGGGTTGTCGCTCATGCCGCCGTCGACGGCGACGAAGGTGCGGCCGTCCGCCGTGTGCTTGACGGAGAGCACCCGGTAGACGGCCACCGCCGCCGGTCCGGCGATGGCGCGGCCCGGCTCGACGATCAGTCGGGGCACCTCCAGCCGGGCCTCGGCGCAGCGGACCGCAAGCCGGTCGGTGACCCGGACGGCGAACTCGGCGAGGTCGAACTCGGCGTCCCCTGGCAGGTACTTGATGCCGTGGCCGCCGCCGAGGTCCAGTTCGGCCAGTTCGACGCCGTGCCGGTCCCGCACCGCGGCGAGCAGCCGCACCAGGGCGTCGACGGCCTGGAGGAAGGGTTCGAGCTCGGTGATCTGCGAGCCCAGGTGGCAGTGCAGTCCGGCCAGTTCGAGTCCGGGCTGGTCGAGCACCCGGGCGATGGCGTCGGCCGCGTCGCCGCCCTCGATCGGGAAGCCGAACTTCTGGCCGCCGACGCCGGTGCGTACGGCCGCGTGGTGGCCGGCCGCGATCCCGGGGACGACCCGGACCAGCACCTTCTGCGGGGTGTCGGCGGCGACCAGCGCGGCCAGCCGGGCGATCTCCGCCGGGCCGTCGATGACGATCCGCCCGACCCGCAGCCGCCGGGCCAGCCGCAGTTCCTCCGGGGACTTGGCGTTGCCGTGCAGCAGGATGCGCTGGGCCGGGAAGCCGGCCGAGACGGCCAGCCACAGTTCGCCGGAGGAGCAGACGTCCAGGCCGAGGCCCTCCTCGGCGGCCCAGTCGGCCATGGCGCTGCACAGGAAGGCCTTGGCCGCGTACAGCACCTCGGCGTGCGGAAGTGCCCGCCGGTAGGCCCGGGCGCGGCTGCGCACCTCGCCCTCGTCCAGGACGTACAGCGGGGTGCCGAACCGTTCGGCCGCCTCCGCCAGTCCGACGCCGCCGACCAGGACCTCACCGCCCGGGCCGGGCCGCGCGGAGGCGGGCCACGGGCCGCCGAGGGCGTCGGCGGGGGCGGGGGTCGGAACGGGCGGGGCGATCAGCTGGGTCATGGCGGCTACTCCTACGGGTGGTGGGGAAGGGCGGCTCGGTCAGTCCTCGTAGTGCATGGCGAAGCGGCAGTGCGCCGGGCGGGTGCGCGCCTGGTCGACGGTGCTCGGCGCGGGTGAGGGCGGCTCGGGCCGGTCCTGGCGGTCGGCGGCGGGCACCAGGCGGATGGTGCGCCCCAGCGGCCGGTCGACGTCGATGAGGGCGGTGGCGGTGGTCACGGCGGGCTCCTGGGATCTGCGGCAGGGGCCGTCGTCCGGCGGCCCGCATCCAGTGGAGACCCTCCGGGCACCGTTCGCACCCGGCCTTGACGCACGGCCTACGCATCGGGGGCGTACCTTGACGACTTCCTGACATGCCCGGGATTCCAGCGTTCCGAACGACTGTTCGTGCAGGTCAGGGGCCGGGCGCCGGCAATGTCAGGGAAGCGTCAAGGATGGCCGTTTCCTCGCCAAGCCCGCGTCAAGGCCGGCATGGCCCGGCGGACTCCGATGGTGGGCTGTGGCCCGTCCCCGTCGCCCCGAGCACGCCGCCCCGCAGCTTCGGGGCGCCCCGGAAGGTCCCCCGAGACGATGCGCCGTTCGGCCCTCACCCCACCGGACACCACCCCCGGCACAGGCCCGGGCACCACGCCCGGCACCACCCCCGGCACCGGCCCCGGCCCCGGCCCGCAGAACTGGTTCCGCCGCCCGGAGCCCGCCGCGCCGGAGCCCCCGCACCCGCACCCGCACCCGAGCCACCGCCCGTCGACCGCCAAGGGCCGACGGCAGCTGATCACCCGGCACCAGCTGGCCGAGGCACTGCCCGCCGCCGTACGCAAGCTCCACCCGCGCACGATGCTGCGCAACCCGGTGATGCTCGTGGTCGAGACCGGCTCGGCGCTCACCACCATCAGCGCCGTCGTCCACCCGAGCGTCTTCGCCTGGGCGATCTCCTTCTGGCTCTGGCTGACCGTGCTGTTCGCCAACCTCGCCGAGGCCGTGGCCGAGAGCCGGGGCAAGGCGCAGGCCGCCTACCTGCGCCGCGCCCAGGCGGCCACCACCGCCCGGCGGCTGCTGCACTGGCGGGTCGGCACCCGCGACCACCGCCACGAGGTCGTCCCCGCCGAGGAGTTGACGCTGCACGACATCGTGCTGGTGCCGGCCGGGGAGGTGATCCCGCAGGACGGCGAGGTGGTCGAGGGCGTCGCGACGGTGGACGAGTCCGCCATCACCGGCGAGTCCGCGCCCGTCATCCGCGAGTCCGGCGGCGACCGCACGGCCGTCACCGGCGGGACGAAGGTGCTCTCCGACCACCTGGTGGTCCGGGTCACCTCGCGCCCCGGGCAGAGCTTCGTGGACCGGATGATCGCCCTGGTCGAGGGCGCGAACCGGCAGAAGACGCCGAACGAGATCGCCCTCAACATCCTGCTGGCCTCCCTCACCATCGTCTTCGTGCTGTCTGTGGTCTCGCTCCAGCCGATGGCCATCTACGCCCACGCCCCGCAGACCACCGTCGTCCTGGTGGCACTGATGGTCGCACTGATCCCGACCACCATCGGTGCCCTGCTGTCCGCGATCGGCATCGCCGGGATGGACCGGCTCGTCCAGCGCAACGTGATCGCCCTGTCCGGACGGGCCGTCGAGGCCGCGGGCGACGTGGACGTGCTGCTGCTCGACAAGACCGGCACCATCACCCACGGCAACCGCCGGGCCGTCGCCCTGCACCCGCTGCCCGGCGCGACCACCGAACAGCTCGCCGAGGCGGCCCAGTTGGCGTCCGTCGCGGACGAGACCCCGGAGGGCCGCTCCCTGGTCGAACTGACGAACCGTCAGTACTGGGTGCCGCCGCGGACCCCCGGCGAACTGGGCGAGCAGCGGCCCGTCCCGTTCACCGCGCACAGCCGGATGAGCGGCGTCGACCTCAGCTGGCCGGACGGCACCGGCTGTCTGATCCGCAAGGGCGCGGCCGCGGCCGTCGCCCGCTGGGTGGTGGACTCCGGCGGACGGATGCCGATGGAGGCGAAGCCCCTGGTCGACCGGATCGCCGCGGCCGGCGGCACCCCGCTGCTGGTCGCCGTGCACGACCGGCACGGCGCCCGGGCGCTCGGCGTGGTCGAGCTCAAGGACGTGATCAAGGAGGGCATCGCCGAACGCTTCGCCGAACTGCGCCGGATGGGCATCCGCACCGTCATGGTCACCGGCGACAACCCGCTGACCGCCCGGGCGATCGCCGAGGAGGCCGGGGTGGACGACTTCCTCGCCGAGGCCACCCCCGAGGACAAGCTCGCCCACCTCCGGCGCGAACAGGCCGCCGGGAACATGGTCGCGATGACCGGCGACGGCACCAACGACGCCCCCGCCCTCGCCCAGGCCGACGTCGGCGTCGCGATGAACTCCGGCACCCCGGCCGCCAAGGAGGCCGGCAACATGGTCGACCTCGACTCCAACCCGGCGAAGCTCATCGACATCGTCCGGGTCGGCAAGCAACTCCTCATCACCCGGGGCGCGTTGACCACCTTCTCGATCACCAACGACGTGGCCAAGTTCTTCGCGATCATCCCCGCGATGTTCGCCCACGCCTACCCCGGGCTGCACCACCTCAACATCATGGGCCTGCACAGCCCGCAGTCGGCGATCGCCTCCGCGATCATCTTCAACGCGCTGATCATCGTCGCCCTGATCCCGCTCGCCCTGCGCGGCGTGCGCTACCAGCCCGCCTCCGCGACCGACCTGCTCCGGCGCAACCTGCGGGTGTACGGGCTGGGCGGGCTGGTGCTGCCGTTCCTCGGCATCAAGGCGATCGACCTGCTGATCGAGTTCGTCCCGGGCCTGGGCTGAGCCCCGCGGCCGTCAGGAGGCCGCCTGTCAGGAGGCCGTCAAGATGCGTGCGACCGGCGTCATGACGGTGTCAGCGCCGGTACGGAGGGCACGGTTCCGGGGTTCACTGGAGGTATCCGAAGCAAGGAGCACCTCACCGGCAGAACCCGACCGGAGTGCGCGACCGGAGAGACGGAGGCGAACGGCCATGACCGGGACCACGACCGACACCACGACCGGCACCACCCGAGTGATCGTCGGCCTGAGCGGGTCGCTGAGCAGTCTGGCCGCCCTCTACCACGCCGTCGGCGAGGCGGCCCGGCAGGAGGCCGTGCTGGTGCCGGTCGCCGCCTGGACGGTCGGCGACCGGGACGGGCTGCGCCCGCTGTCCGAACTGGAGCACGCCGCCCGCCGCCGGCTGGACGTCGCCTTCGAACAGGCCTACGGCGGCTACCCGTCCGGCCTGGTGATCCACCCGGTGGTGGTGAACGCCGAACCGGGGCCCGCCCTGGCCGCCGCCGTCACCGGACCGGACGACCTGCTCGTCCTCGGCGCCGCCACCCGGCGCCGCTTCGACCTGCTGCGCGGCACCTCCGTCGCCCGGTACTGCCGGCACCGGGCGGGCTGCCGGGTGATCGAGGTCTCGCCGTCGGCACTGCTGACCCGGCTGGAGCTGACCGCCCGCACCGGGGCACCGCTGCCGCTGCTGGCACGGTAGCGGCAGCGGGCCCGGCCGGGGTCTTCGGTCCCGGCCGGGCCTGCTGTCCCGGCCCGGCCCCCGTCACTCGGCGTCGTGGCTCCCCCGCCGCTCGGCCAGGGCCTGCCAGACCTGGTCGCGCAGGAACGGCGGGTCGGTGAAGCGGATGCCGGTGGCGTCGCGCAGCGCGTTGGCGAAGGCCGGGGCCACGGGGTTGAACGGGCTCTCGCTCATCGACTTGGCGCCGAGCGGGCCGATCGCGTCCGAGGTGGCGCTGAAGTGCACCTCGGTGCGCGGCACGTCGGCGTACGCCGGGAGCCGGTAGCGGCGGAAGGCCGCGGTGGTGACCTCGCCGTGCTCGTCCAGCAGCACCCGTTCGAACAGGGTCGCGCCGAGCGCCTGGGCGACCCCGCCCTCGACCTGGCCGCGGCACTGCATCGGGTTCATCACCCGCCCGGCGTCGGCCCCGTGCACGCTGCGCAGGATCCGGATCTCCCCGGTGTCCGGGTCGACGGCGATCCGGAACCACTGCGAGTTGAAGGCGATCGAGCGCGGCGAGCCGCCGAAGTGGCCGTCGGCGGCGAGCTCGACACCCTTGCCCCGGGCGGCCTCGAAGACCTCCTTGAGGGTGATCGTCCGCCCGTCGCACTCGACCGCGTCGGCGCCGAGCCGCAGCAGGCTGCGCGGGGTGCGGGCGTACTCGGCGGTGAAGGTGAGGAGGAGTTCGGCGAGCGCGTTGGCGGCCTTCATCACCGCCTTGCCCGCGACGACCGTACCGGCCGAACCGAAGGCACCGGTGTCGTGCCGGACGACGTCGGTGTCGGACTGCCGCACGGTGATCCGGTCCACGGTGGTGCCCAGGGCCCCGGCGGCGATCTGCCGGTGGACGGTGGTGGTGCCGTTGCCGAACTCGGCGGTGCCCACCGCGATGTCGTACCCGCCGTCCTCCAGCAGCCGCACGGTGGCGTCGGCGATGTGCCCGCCGGGCGGGCCGCAGGCGATGGCCGCCATCGCGAAGCCCTGGCCCACCAGCCAGCCCTCGGGGGCGAGTTCGGCGCTGGTGTCGTTCGCGAGGGCCTCCCGGACGACGCCGAGGCACTGGTCGAGGCCGTAGCTGGCGATGTGGAGGTCCTCCTCCTCGCCGAGCGGGCCCTCCATGTGCTCGCCCGGGCCGATGATGTTCTTCTCCCGCAGGACGAGCGGGTCGACGCCGAGCCGCCGGGCGAGCTCGTCCATCGCGGACTCCACGGCGAAGGTGACCTGCCCGAGGCCGTAGCCGCGGAAGGCCCCGGCCGGCACGCCGTTGGTGTAGACGGAGTACGCCTCCACCTTCTTGTTCGGCGCCCGGTAGACGCCCATCGACTCACCGACGCTGTGGAACATCACCGCCGGCCCGTGGTTGCCGTACGCGCCGGTGTTGGACACCACCCGGAAGCGGATCGCCGTCAGGGTGCCGTCCCGCTTGGCGCCGAGCTTGACGGTGACCAGGAACGGGTGCCGGGTGGTGGCGCCGTGGAACTGCTCGGCGCGGGTGAACTCCAGCTTCACCGGCCGGTGCAGCCGCATCGCCGCGAGCACCGCGATGTCCTCGGTGAGCATCTCCTGCTTGCCGCCGAAGCCCCCGCCGACCCGGCCGGCCACCACCCGGACCTTCTCCATCGGCAGGTCGAACAGGGCGCACAGGGCGCGCCGGGTGAGGAAGGGCACCTGGGTGGAGGAACGGACCACGATCCGCTCCTCCCCCGTCTCCCCGGCCTCCCCGGCCTCCTCGACCGGCTCGAAGGTCACGACGCAGCCGTGGGTCTCCAGGCTGGCGTGCTGGACCCGCTGGGTCCGGAAGGTCTCCTCGTACACCGCGTCCGCCTCGGCGAACCCCTGCTCCACGCTGCCGAGTTCACCGTGCGCCTCGCCGCAGACGTTGTTCTCCGGGCGGGCGATCCGGGACTCCGGCCCCTTGGGGTGCAGCACCGGCGCGCCGGGCGCCATCGCCTCCTCCGGGTCGAGCACGTACGGGAGTTGCCGGTACTCGACGACGATCCGGCGGCAGCCCTCCTCGGCGGCCGCCTCGCTGTCCGCGACCACGGCGGCGACCCGCTGGCCGACGAAGCGCACCACGTCGTCCAGCAGCCGGGTGTCGTCCGGGTCCTCGGTGGGGTGCTCGTGCCGGGCCGAGGAGTAGAGCCGCTCGGGCGCGTCGTGGTGGGTGAGCACGAGGTGCACGCCGGGGACGCGCAGGGCGGCCGCCGTGTCGATGGAGAGGATCCGGGCGTGCGGGTGCGGCGAGCGCAGCAGCTTCATGTGCAACAGGCCGGGCACGTCGACGTCGAAGGTGTAGCGGGCGGTGCCGGTGACCACCTGCGGCCCGGCCGGGGCGCCGAGGTTGCGGCCGACGGCGTGGCCGGGGTCGGGCTCCTCGGTGTGGCGGACGCCGTTGATCGCGTCCTCGATCGCCCGGTAGCCCGTGCAGCGGCACAGGTTGCCCTTCAACGAGCGTGGCAGGTCGGTGAGTTGTTCCTCGTCCAGGGCGCTGGTGGTCATCAGGAAGCCGGCCGTGCAGAAGCCGCACTGGAAGCCCTGGGCGTCCAGGAAGCGCTGCTGCATCGGGTGCAGCTCGCCGTCCGGGCCGGCCAGGCCCTCCACGGTGGTGACGGACCGGCCGGCGGCCCGGGCCGCCGGGTAGAGGCAGCTGTGCACCGGGTTGCCGTCGACCTGCACGGTGCAGGCGCCGCAGTCGCCCGCGTCGCAGCCCTTCTTCACCCCGAACCAGCCGCGCTCGCGCAGGTAGGTGCGCAGGCACTGGCCGGGGCGCGGCTCGGCCCCGGTGGGGCGGCCGTTGACGTGCATCGCGAAGCTCATCGCGCTGCCTCCTCGGTGGGGGTGTGAGGGCTCAGCTCCCGGCGGATCTGCTCGGCGAAGCGGAAGGTCAGGTGCCGGCGCCAGGCGGGCAGCCCGTGGATGTCGTCGAAGTAGTCCTCCGGCCGGATGCCGTCCCGGATCGCCTCCTCGACGGCCGCCGCGTTGGGGGCGGGCGGGAACCAGAAGCGGAACGGGCGGACGGTGGAGGCGGTGACGGCGAGGGTCAGCGAGCCGTCCACCGGGTCCAGGGTGCCGACCAGCAGCGCGGCGGAGCGGCCCAGCCCGTACAGCGAGGCCTGGCGGAAGGCCGTGCGGCTCGCCAGCGCGCGGGCCGGCAGGGTGATGGAGCGCAGCAGTTCGCCGGGCCGCAGGTCCTTGCGGCCGGCGCCGGTGACGAACTCCGCCACCGGGACCTTCCGGTACTCGCCGGAGGGGGCGCGCAGCAGGCAGACGCCGTCCAGCGCGGCGGTGAGCGAGATCATCGGGCCGGCGGGCAGGCCGTTGCAGAGGTTGCCGCCGACGGTGGCCATGTTCCAGATCTTCCAGGAGGCCAGGAAGGCCCGGCAGCACTGTTCGACCAGCGGCGCGGCCGTCCAGTCGGCCTCCTGGCGGCCGTACCGGGAGAGCTGGGCGACGGTGCAGGTCGCGGCGATCTCCAGGCCGCCGTCCGGGGTCCGGGTGAGCGGCCGCCAGCCCATCCGGCCGAGGTCGATCAGGCGGCGGATGTGCGGCTGCGGCTCGGAGAACAGGTACGTCCCGCCGCCGAGCCAGGCGTCGCCGGACCGCCAGGGGCCGCCGAGGCGGGCGTCCCGCAGTTCGGCCACCGTGTTCAGATCCATGTCGCCCCTCCGTCCCCGGCCTGTTCCGTTCGTTCGGTAGGGCGATTGAAGCGGTCGGCGGGCGGGCGTCACGAGTGGTCCCGGGCACCATTCGGACCGGTCCGCCGCTGGTCGATCCTCCAGGCCGGGCGCGGCCCGTCCGGCCGGGGCCCGGAGGGGAGTCGGCCGCTCCGCATGCCAACTTCGACAAGCCTGTCGAAGTTGGCATGGCCGGGCTATGCTGTCGGCAGGTCCGAAGGTGGACTCCTGTACCCGTCGACGTCCGCACCGCCCCGGTGCGCCCGACCGGAAGGAGGCGAGACACACGGACCGCACCCCGACGGGCCCCCGCCCGCGCGACACCCGCGCCCGGGCCCACTCCCAGCCCCGTACCCGCGGGTCCGCTCCCGGCAGAACTCCCTTCCGAGGATGAGACGCTGACGCACCGTCAACTCCGTGCGCGGCCCTTCACCACCTCGCCGTCCGGGCGTACCCCGGACCGCCCGCCGCCGTTGTACGGAAGGTGATCCGCCGCGCCCGCCCCCGCCCTCCGCACCCCCCGCCGAGGAAGAGGTACCCCATGACGACGTCCAGGCTCCTCCCGCACCCCCGCGAGGCGGCCGTCCTGGCCGCCGTCCTCGGGCTGCTCGTCCTGGAGGAGATCGCCCTCGGCCTCGCCGAGGAGGAGGGCCGCCCCGTCATCGGCGCCGTCCTGATCGGCGCCTCCTGTTCCGGCCTGCTGGTCGTCGGCGCGGTCCTGTTCAGCCGCTGGCTCGAAGCCCGCCGCCCGCTCCCGCTCCCCCCGCCCGGCCCGAACGGGCGCGAGTACAGCGCCTGGGCGCTCGAAGGCTTCCCGATGGAGGCCGTGCGCCCCCTGCTGCTCGCCGAACACGCCCCGCAGCTCGGCCAGTTGTACTCCGCCTGGATGCTCGCCCGGGCCGGCCGCACCGCCCCCTGGATCGCCCGCCGGCTGGGACTGCCGGTCGAGGCCGTCCAGTTGCTGGTCGACGCCGCCCGCAGCCACACCGCATCGCCGCCGCTGCCGGGGGCCTGAGGGCCGACGGCAGCGGCGACGGGTGCCTGAAACAGCGAACGAAGCCCCGGCACCGCAACACGCGGTACCGGGGCGGACGTTCGGGAGCGGGATCAGTTCGGCTGCGGGATCAGCTCTCCCGGCCCGAGGCGTCGTCGATCAGGAACGCGGTGGTCGGGCTCGTCCCGGACTCGTGGGAGACCAGCTTGAGGCCGATGGTGGTCCCCCAGCCGACCTGGCCGATCACCGAGGAGAGGTCCACCGACTGGTACTGGTAGCCGTTGGTCGGGTTCCGGCTGCTCCAGCTCTTCACCGTGCCGAGCGGCTGGCCGGTGTACTGGTCGACCGCCACCAGCGACAGGGTGTCGGGCGCCGTGGCGGAGGTGTTGCTCGTCTCCACGTCCAGCCAGAAGGAGAAGCTCGCCTGCCCGTAGCCCGGATAGGTGTTCAGGTAGGTGGTGATCGAGTCGTCCGTCCCGGTGTTCTGGCCCAGCCAGGCGTACCAGGAGCCGGAGTGCGGCGCGTGCAGGCTGGACGGGGTGACGATGTTGTACCCCGACGGGCTCCAGGCGTCCGTCATCACGGTGTGGTCGACGTCCGCCGAGCCGTTCTCGAACCCGGCGTCGGTGAGCTGCTCGATCGATCCGCAGCCGGACCCGCCGGCGGCGCTGACGTTCTCCCAGAAGCCGGTGGACGCCGCCTTGCCCGCCGCGTCCGTCGCCGTCACGTTGATCCGCTGGTAGCCGCTGGTCGCGGCGGCGGTGCCGGAGATCACCCCGCTGTGCGGGTCGATGGCCAGCCCCTGGGGGAGCCCGGTGGCGCTGTAGGTGAGGGCCGAGCCGGTGCCGGAGACGCCCACCGCCGGGATGGACAGCGGGTGGCCGGCCGGGTCCGTACGGTCGCACATGGTGCTCACCGAGACCGGCGGGGAGGACACGATCGGGTCCGAGGCCGCGCACAGGTGGTCGGCGTTGGACCACAGCGTCTGCAGCGGGAAGCTGCCCGTCGCCAGGTCCTCGAAGAACAGCCCGCCGTTGGCGCCCTTCGGGATCCAGGCGCACTTGTCACCGATCTCCTGACCGGTGGCGTCCGTCCAGCCGCCCGGGGTGTTCGGGTCGCTCACCGTCTCCGCGTACTCGTGGCCGCCGATGATCCCGTAGCCGTCCAGCCGCCCCCGCGGGGTGTTCTCGCCGAACCAGTTGGTGCCGCAGCCGGCCACGTCCGTCAGGTACGGCATGTTGGTGTAGGCGAGCTGGCCGTACGGGGAGCGCTGGAAGTCGTGCCAGGCGCAGTAGCCCAGCTCCTTCCACTTGTCCGGGTCGGTGCCCTGCGGCGAGTCGATGACGTACTGCACGTTGCGGTTCTGCGCCTCGGTCAGGTTGCCGAAGTGCTTGGCCGCGGCCAGCGCCTCCGCCCCGAGCTGCGGCTCGGTCGCCGCCTGCGGCGCGGGCGCGGCGTTGTCCACCCAGACGCCCGCCAGCACGCTGCCCTGCTGCGGGTACGGGATGTGGGCGGAACCGGCCGGGCACTGCACGGAGCCCGCGGCGACGCCCTCGCAGTACTGGGTCAGCACGGCGCTCCAGCCGTCGCCCTGGCTGCCCAGGCCCTTGAAGAAGTCCTGCTGGTACGGCGCGGCCTGGTCCGGGTCGCCGGTCGCCACGGTGTCACCGGCCGCGTTCGTCGACGGGGTGCCCCACTGGGAACCCCACAGCACCAGGTACACCTTGGGCGCGCCGATCACCACACCGGTCGACTCCTGGCCGCCCTTGTAGGTGACCTGGAGGTCGTACTCGTTGGCGACGTTGCCGTCGCCGTCCTTGCCGCCGGTGCCCGGGTCGGCGCCGTCCACCAGCTGCGGCGCCTTCGTCGTGGTGCCCACCGGGCCGGCCTTCGCGGCCCCGACCCGGCGCGGGCCGGACTTCTTCGGGGCGGCGGCCTGCTCCGCCTTCGGGGTGCCGGGCCGGGCCTCGACGGTGGCGGCCCGCTGCGCGTGGGAGTCGGCCATCGCGGACAGCGGACTGCTGAGCGCGGCACCGGCCATGGCGGCGGCGAGGGCCACCAGGGCGGTCCGCGGGGCGCGCACCGGGCGGCGGGCGCCACTGGGCGTGCGGGATCGGAATCTGAACACGGGTCGGGTTCCGTCTCTCGTGACGTGGGGGGAGGGCGGGACGCACACGCGGTCCGGGCGGACGGGGAAGGGGCCTCACTCCGGGCCGAGCGCTGTGCAATGCGCCATATGATATTTCACTGATGGTCGCGCACAAGGCCTCCCACCCGGCGCCCGACAGCGGCACCCCCGGGGCCCGACGCGCCCACACCGCACCCCACCAGGGCCGATCACCCCGCCACGGCGGCGCGGACAACTCCCCCGGCGGGCCCGGATTTTAACTCCCCCTTACCAGGCCCCACCAGGGCCTTGGCATTCCTCAGACCGGACGCCCCGCATGCGCCTGGGTCACCAGGAACGGCACCAGCCCACGCTCCGTCAGCGCCGCCCGCCACGCGTCCCGCGCCACCACCAGCTCCCCGGCCCCGCCCACGGCCTCCCCGCTCCCCGCCGACCGCGACGCCGCCCCCAACAACCCCAGACCGCCCACCAGCAGGCACACCGCCCCGATCCCCCCGGCCACCCAGCCGGCCCCCACCAGCGCCCGCCCCAACGCCTCGGCGTCGTCCGACAGCCCCAGCACGTAGCCGAGCACCAGCAACACCCCGGCGGCGACGACGGCGATGATCGGCACGATCACCCCCAGCACCCCCCACCACCCGGAAGCCCGCCCCCGCCCCGGCACGTCCACCGGCAACCGCGCCACGGCGTCGGCATCCGCCCGCAACGCCGCGTACCGCTCGTACTCCGGCGCGGCGGCGGCCAGCACGTACTCCGCGTTCTCCCGCGCCACCCGCCGCAACCGGTCCACCTCACCCCCCACCCCCTGCAACGCCGCCCGCACCTGAGGCGCCGCCAACGCCCTGCCCAACTCCGTCTCGAAGTCGGCCCGATCCTGCTGCGGCAGCCGAAGCGGCCTGTCCATGCCGTGCCCCTCTCGCGTAGTTCTACAGAACTGTAGAACATGGGGGCGCGCAGCAGCAGTCCTGTTCAGGGGTGGGATTCAGCACTCAGCGGGGCTCGGCCAACGGCCCCCGGGCCTGGCGCCCTGACACGGCGCCAGGCCCGGGGGCCACCGCGAACGGTGATTCCGTGCTCAGCCGACGGCGAGCTTCACCTGGCGGGAGTCGGCGGCGGCGGACGGGGTGGTGCCGATGTTGGAGACGGTGGCGATGGCGACGGCGTCCGCGCCGGGGATCCAGTTGACGGTCTTGGACTGGACGAGCAGCTGCCGCTGCTGGACGGTGCCGTCGCAGACGATGTCGGTGTCCGGGGTCCGGCTGGAGCCGAAGGCCTTGGAGGAGGAGTCCTCCGGGTCCTGCTGTTCGACCGAGACGGTGAGCGAGCGGGCCCCGTCGGCGACCGAGCACAGGTAGCTGACGTTCACCCGGGCCTTGCTGGGGATCTTCGGGTCGATCACGACGTCACCGAGGGTGACGGCGATGGCGGGCGCATCGTCGGCCGGGGCCGCCGTCGGGGCGGCGGCGTGGGCCGGGGCGGCGAGGCCGGTGAGGGCCGAGGTCAGTACCGTCAGGACGATCCACCGCTGCACTGCAACCTCCGAGGATGTGGGGCGTGGTGCGGCCGACGCTAACCGCCGCTCCGCCCGCCCGCGCGCCGGGTCGTCCGATCGTCGTACGAACGACCTCGTGACGACCCGGCAGCAGCACGGCGTCACCGTCGCGGCCGCAGCCACACCGCCCAGGTCAGCGCCGAGCACAGCAGGTACGCCACCAGGAACCCGAGGTACGCGGCGTCCCCGTTGTGGCTGGCCAGGAAGGACTGCCGGAAGGCCAGGTTCACCAGCACCCCGCCGAAGGCCCCCACCGCGCCCGCCAGGCCGATCAGCGCCGCCGTCCGCCGCCGGGAGTCGGCCTCGGCGGCGGCCGGGTCGGCGCCGGCCGCGACCGCCGTCCGGGCGAGGCCCTGGTAGTGCGCCGGGATCATCTTGTAGGTGGACCCGTTGCCGATCCCGCTGAGCACGAAGAGCGCGATGAACCCGCCGAGGAAGAGCGGCAGCGAGCCGGCCCGGGAGGCGAGCAGCACGACCGCCGTGCCGGCGCCCATGGCGGCGAAGGTCGCCAGCGTGACCCTGGCCCCGCCGTACCGGTCGGCGAGGCGTCCGCCGACGGGCCGCAGCAGGGAGCCGAGCAGCGGTCCGAGGAAGGTGAGGGCGGCGGCCTTGACCGGGGTGTCGAAGCGGTCGTGGAACTGGACCTGGAGCACCTGCCCGAAGGCGAAGCCGAAGCCGATGAAGGAGCCGAAGGTGCCGATGTAGAGGGTGGAGACCGCCCAGCCGTAGGGGTCGCGGGCGACCTCCCGCAGCGCCCGCCCTTCTCCCCTGGGCGCCTTCGGCAGGTTGTCCATCCGCCACTGGGCCCCGGCCGCCGCGAGCACGATCAGCGGCAGGTAGAGCAGCGGCAGCAGCCGGGGGTGGGCGGCGCCGGCGGTGGCCAGCACGAGCAGCCCGAGCAACTGGACGGCGGGGACGCCGAGGTTGCCGCCGCCCGCGTTGATCCCGAGGGCCCAGCCCTTGAGCCGGTGCGGGTAGAAGGCGTTGATGTTGGCCATCGAGGAGGCGAAGTTGCCGCCGCCGACGCCGGCCGTGCAGGCGACGGCGAGCAGGGTGCCGTAGGAGACGCCGGGTTCCAGCACCAGGGCGGCGAGGGCCGTCGGCACGAGCAGCAGCAGGGCGCTGACCACCGTCCAGGTGCGGCCGCCGAAGCGGGCGACGGCGAAGGTGTACGGCAGCCGGAGCAGGGCGCCGAGCGCGGTGGGCAGCGCGGTGAGGGTGAACTTGCCCGCGGTGTCGATGTGGTACTCGGGCCCGAGGAAGAGCACCAGCACGGACCACAGGCTCCACACCGAGAAGCCGATGTGCTCGGAGAGGACGGAGAAGACCAGGTTGCGCCGGGCGATCCGGGCGCCGCCGCGGGCCCACATCTCCTCGTCCTCCGGGTCCCAACCGGCCAGCGGGGCGGGGGTTCTGGACTCCACGACGGTGGTCATGCCGCGGCCTCCACGGGGAGCACCCGGACCGGCCAGCGGCGCAGCACCGCGGGTGCGCCGTCGGGCGCGGTGTCCTCGTCCAGGCAGCGGCCGTCGGTGAGGTCGTACACCTGCTTGTACATCGGCGAGGTGAGGGTGGGCCGGTCGCCGCGGCTGCCGAGCAGGCCGCGGGAGAGGACGGGGGCGCCGCTGAACGGGTCGAGGTTGTCGACGGCGTACAACTCGCCGCCGCGGCTGCGGAACAGGGCGACCTGCTGGGCGACCTGCCCGGCCTCGGGGAGCAGCACGGCGACGCCGCGGCCGGGTTGGAGGTCGGTGAGGGCGCAGACGGTCTGCCAGTGGTTGCCGTCGTGGATCTGTACGGTCACGGGGTGAGCACCTCCAGTCGGGCCCCGGCGACGAGCACCGGGGAGTTGAGGGTGCGGCCGGCCTCGCCGGGGCGGGCGGGGCGGATCTGGCCGCGTTCGGGAACGAAGGTAACGGCGGGGTCGGGGGTGCCGGGAGCGTTGACAAAGGAGGAGAACCGCCGCAGCCGCTCGGGGTCGGCCAGGGTTTCGGCCCATTCGTCGCGGTAGCCGCTGATGTGACGGACCGTCAGTTCGTCGAGCTCGGCGGCGATGCCGAGCGAGTCGTCCAGGACGACGGCCCGCAGGTGGTCGAGTCCGCCCTCCAGGCGCTCCAGCCAGACCGAGGTGCGTTCCAGGCGGTCGGCGGTGCGGATGTAGAACATCAGGAAGCGGTCGATGGTGCGGATGAGGGTCTCGCGGTCGAGGTCGGCGGCGAGCAGGTCGGCGTGCCGGGGGGTGGTGCCGCCGTTGCCGCCGACGTAGAGGTTCCAGCCGGCCGAGGTGGCGATGACGCCGAAGTCCTTGCTCTGCGCCTCCGCGCACTCGCGGGCGCAGCCGGAGACGGCGGCCTTGAGCTTGTGCGGGGAGCGCAACCCCCGGTAGCGGAGCTCCAGTTCGATGGCGAGGGTGGTGGAGTCCTGGACGCCGAAGCGGCACCAGGTCTCGCCGACGCAGGACTTCACGGTGCGCAGCGACTTGCCGTAGGCGTGCCCGGACTCGAAGCCCGCGTCGACCAGCTTGCGCCAGATGACGGGGAGTTCGTCGACGGTGGCGCCGAACATGTCGATCCGCTGGCCGCCGGTGATCTTGGTGTAGAGGCCGTGGTCGCGGGCGATCTCGCCGATCGCGATCAGGCCCTCGGGGGTGATCTCGCCGCCGGGCACCCGGGGGACCACCGAGTAGGAGCCGTTGCGCTGGAGGTTGGCGAGGAAGTGGTCGTTGGAGTCCTGGAGGGCGCCCTGTTCGCCGTCCAGGATGTGGCCGTTGCCGAGGCTGGCCAGAATGGAGGCGACGGTCGGCTTGCAGACGTCGCAGCCCTCGCCGCCGCTGCCGTACCCGGCGAGCAGGTCGGAGAAGC
The DNA here is from genome assembly GCF_042266305.1 of Kitasatospora sp. NPDC056076. Taxonomy (NCBI): domain Bacteria; kingdom Bacillati; phylum Actinomycetota; class Actinomycetes; order Kitasatosporales; family Streptomycetaceae; genus Kitasatospora; species Kitasatospora sp. NPDC056076. Next base: position 81,313 of record NZ_JBHJWG010000004.1, on the reverse strand, counting down.
CGGTCAGTCCGGTGACCCGGACGATCTCGTACAACTCGGCACGGCTGTGGGCGAAGTGCTCGCACAGGCCCTGGACGGTGGCGACCCCGGCGGCGGCCAGTTCCTCGCTGACGACGGTGCCGAGCTGCTTGAGGCAGCTGCCGCAACCGGTCCCGGCCCGGGTGCACTTCTTGACGGCGGCGACGCCGTCGGCACCCTGGTCGCGGACGGCGGCCCGGACGGCGCCCTGGGTGACGTTGTGGCAGGAGCAGAGCACCGCGTCGTCGGGCAGGGCGAGCGGTCCGGCGGGGGCGAACCCGGCCGGCAGCACGAGCTGTTCGGGGGCGACGGTGAGCGGCTTCCCGGCGACGGCGAGCGGGCGCAGCGCGCCGTAGCCCTCGGTGTCGCCGACCAGGACGCCGCCGAGCAGGGCGCCGTCGGCGCCGATCACCAGCTTGCGGTAGACGCCGCTGCGGCCGTCGCTGTAGAGCACGTCGAGGGCGCCCTCGGCGCTGCCGTGCGGGTCGCCGAAGCTGGCGACGTCGACGCCGAGCAGTTTGAGCTTGGTGGAGGTGTCGGCGCCGGTGAATCCCGCACCCGGTTGCTCCGCGATCGTGCGGGCCGCCGTCTCGGCCATCTGGTAGCCGGGGGCGACCAGCCCGTACACCCGGCCGTCGGCGGCCTGGGCGCATTCGCCGATGGCGAGGACGGCCGGGTCCTCGGTGCGGCAGTGGGCGTCGACGACGATGCCGCCGCGCCCGCCGACGGGCAGGGCGCAGTCCCGGGCGAGCTGGTCGCGGGCGCGCACCCCGGCGGAGAAGACCACCAGGTCGGCGGCCAGTTCGCGGCCGTCGGAGAGGGCGAGGCCGCGGACCCGGCCGTCCGGGCCGGTCAGCACGGCGTCGGCGCCCGCGCCGGTGTGGACGGTGACGCCGAGGTCCTCGATCTTGCGGCGCAGCGCGGCGCCGCCCCCGTCGTCGACCTGGACGGCCATCAGCCGGGGCGCGAACTCGACCACGTGGGTGGCCAGTCCGCCGGCCCGCAGGGCGCCGGCCGCCTCCAGGCCGAGCAGGCCGCCGCCGACCACCACGCCGGTGGCGGCGCCGGCGGCACCGGCGCGGATCGCGTCGACGTCCTCGACGGTGCGGTAGACGTGGCAGCCGGGCGCGTCGGTGCCGGGGACGGGTGGCACGAAGGGCACCGAGCCGGTGGCCAGCACCAGGGCGTCGTACCGGAGTTCGGAGCCGGAGCGGGTGCGGACCAGTCGCGCCGCCCGGTCGATCGCGGTGACCGGGTCGCCGAGCCGCAGGTCGATGCCGTGGTCGGCGAGGAAGCCGGGCGGGCAGAGCGCGAGGTCCTCGGGGGCGCTGCCGGAGAACAGCGCGCTGAGGTGGACCCGGTCGTAGGCGGGCCGGGGCTCCTCGGCGAGCACGGTGACCCGCCAGCCGCGGGCGGCGGGCTGCTCGCTCCAGGCCTCCAGGAAACGCTGGCCGACCATGCCGTGGCCGACCAGCACGAGGTCCCGGACAGTGCCGTCGTCAAGGGTCATCGCGTGTCTCCAGTCATTGCGGTTCCTCGGGTGAGCAGGTGCAGGGGGTGTCGGTGGCTGCGGCGAGGGCGGCGGGGCTGGTCGACGCCATGCCGAGAACGGTCGCGGCCCGCTGTTTCGCGGCCGGGTCGCGGATGTTGCGGACGCGGTACGCCTCGCTCACGGCGCCCGGCCACCGGGGTGCACACCCGGACATCTCCCGTCATCGCAGCGGCACTTTCGCTTACCGGCGGGTGACGGGCGGGCAACGCCCCCGTAACACGTGCCGCGCAGGCTGACCGGCATGGCACCGAACCCCACCCCGCCGGGACCGGCAGCACCACCGGGGCCGCCGGCACCGCCCGGCCCGCTCACCGGCTTCACCGTCGGCGTCACCGCCGCACGCCGCCGCGAGGAGCTCACCGCCCTGCTCACCCGGCGCGGCGCCCAGGTGGTCGAGGCCCCGGTGCTGCGCATCCTGCCGCTCGCCGACGACCTCGCCCTGCGCGAGGCCACCGACCGCTGCCTCACCGCCCCGCTCGACTACGTGGTCGCCACCACCGGCGTCGGCTGGCGCGGCTGGATGAGCGCCGCCGAGGGCTGGGACCGGGGCGCCGCCCTCGCCGAGGCCTGCCGGGACGCGGTGGTGCTCAGCCGCGGCCCCAAGGCCACCGGGGCGGTCCGCGCCAGCGGGCTCGACGAGGGCTACTCCCCCGGCACCGAGGCCACCGGCGAACTGCTCACCTGGCTGCTGGCCCGCCCCCTCGCCGGGCGCCGGATCGCCGTCCAGGAGCACGGCGTCCGGCTGGACGCCTTCGCGGCGGCGCTGCGCGAGCGCGGCGCCGAGGTGATCTCCGTCCCCGTCTACCGCTGGGCGGCGCCCGAGGACCCGGGCGCAGTGCGCCGGCTGCTCGACCAGACCGTGCGCCGCCAGGTGCACGCGCTCACCTTCACCAGCGCCTCCGCGATCACCGCGCTGCTGGCCGCCGCCGAGGCCGAGGGCCTGTACGAGCCGCTGCTGGACGCCCTGCGCGCCGACGTGCTGCCGGTCTGCGTCGGCACCCTGTGCGCCCGGCCGCTCACCGACCTCGGCCTGCCCGCCGTCCACCCCGAGCGCGGCCGGCTCGGCTCCCTGGTCCGGCTGCTCGCCGACCTGCTGCCCGGCCGGGCCAGCCGCCGGATCGACCTCGCCGGGCGGGTGCTGACCCTCCAGGGCAACGCCGCCCTGGTCGACGGCGAGAGCCACTGGCTCAGCCCGCGCGGCGCCGCCGTGCTCCGAGCGCTGGCCGAACGCCCCGGCCGGGTGCTCAGCCGCGCCGACCTGCTGCGCGCCGCCTGGCCGGACGCGGCCGCCGACGAGCACGCCGTCGAGGCGGCGGTGGGCCGGCTGCGGGCCGCGCTCGGCCCGCACGCCGCCCTGATCCGCACCGTCCCCAAGCGCGGCTACCGGCTGGCGGCGGGCTGATGCCACCGGCGCTGCTCGCGGTCGGGCACGGCAGCCGCGACCGGGCGGCGGCCGCCTCGACCCGCGCCCTGCTGCGCCTGGTCCGCTCGCTCCGGCCCGAACTGACCGTCCACTGCTGCTTCCTGGACCTCGCCCGGCCCTCGCTCGCCGAGGCGCTGTCCCGGCTGCGCGGCACGGAGACGGTGCTGGTCCCGCTGCTGCTCGGCACCGGCTACCACGTCCGGGTCGACCTCCCGGAGACGATCGCCGCCGCCCGCCTCCCCCGCGCCCGGCTCGCCCGGGCCCTCGGCCCCCACCCGCTGCTCGCCGAGGCCCTCGCCGACCGCCTCACCGAGGCCGGCGCCCCGCCCGGGGCCCCCGTGGTGCTGGCCGGGGCCGGCTCCTCCGACCCCGCCGCCCTCGCCGACACCGAGCGGATGGCCCGGCTGCTCACCGCCCGGATCGGACGCCCGGTCACCCCCGCGCACCTGTCCGCCGCCGCCCCCACCCCGCAGCAGGCCGTCGCCGCCCTCCTCGCCGCCGGACACCCCGACGTCGCGCTGGCCGGCTACCTCCTCTCCCCCGGCTTCTTCGCCCGCCGCGCGGCCACCACGGCGGCCACCTGGACCACCGCCCCGTTGGGCGCCCACCCGGCCGTCGCCCGCCTCGTCCTGCACCGCTACGACCAGGCACTGGCGGCCACCGCCCTGCCCACGGCCGCCTGACCGGCCCGCGGGCCCCGGCTCCGGGCGTTCGGAGCGGCGGTGCACCGCCCTGCCGGATGCCCGGAGCAGGCCTCCGCTACCGTCGACCGGAAGCCCCGCGGAGGCGGGGACGGGCGGGAGCGGGCGAGAGGCACGGGTGGGGGCAGGGTGGATCCGAACAGTGGACCGGTCGTGGGTGTGGGGCTCACCCCGACGGAGACGTCCGCACTCCTGCTGGACAAGATCCGCCGGGGGCACGACTACGCCCGCCGGAGGAAGGAACGGTTCCGTCGGCGCGCTTCCGCGGTGAAGCTGCTGACGCTGGCACTGTCCGCCGCCTCCACCATCCTGCTGGGCCTGCACCGGTGGACGGACCTGGCGTTCGCGCTGGTGGCCCTGGTGACGGCGCTGGCGGCCGCCGAGCCGTTCTTCAACTGGCGCTCCCGGTGGGTGCTGATGGAGGAGGCGCAGTACCGCTTCCGGCGGCTCTCCGACGACCTGGAGTACCTGCTGGCGTCGACGACGGCCGACGGCCCGACCCGGCACCAGCTCGACGGCGTCTTCGGCAGGTACCAGGCGGTCTGGGACGACCTGAGCCGCACCTGGCTGGAACGGCGGCGCGAACCCGCGCCGCCGTCGACCCCTTAGTCGATCACCCGCTCCGGTGGTCAGCCCGTGACGCTGGCGGCGCCGGTCTTCAGGTGGCCGGTGGCGCGGCGGCTCCAGGCGGGGTCGCTGCCGACGGTCACGGTGAAGTCGTACCAGCCCTGCGCGATGGTGACGGCGTTGAAGTAGTCCCTGACCGTGGCCCCCGGGGCGACCTGGTAGGTCCAGCTGCCGGTCCGGTAGTTGGTGGCCGTGACGGTGAAGGTCACCGTACTGGTGCCGGTGTTGGTCATGGCGAACCAGAGCGCCGGCCGGCCGGTGTCCGGCGCCGGCGCGTACGAGGTGGTGGCCTCGGCGGTGCGGCCCGCGGTGGTCGCGTTTCCGGCGAACCGGCGCAGGGTGCGGTTGGGGCCGAGCACGGTGAGGTCGTACTGCCCGTTGCCGGAGCCGGCGCCGATGTCGAAGGAGTCGCGGGCGCTGCCGTCGGTGCCGCTGCCGGCGTCGTACGGGGCGACGGTGTACTGCCGGGGGCCTTCGGTGCGGTAGGCGTTGGCGTGGATCGAGTAGTGCGCCCAGGCGGTGGCCTGCGGGCCCTGGTTGGCCAGGTCGATCCAGAGCAGGGTCCGGCCGTCGGCCGTGGACTCGATCCGGTCCACCCAGGCGTTGGGCTGGTAGGGCAGCGCGCGGGCGGGCTTGGTGCCGGGCTCCTGGACGGGCATGGAGTTGGTGCCGGGGCTCGGGTTGATCTGGAGGTTCGCGGTGGCCTGGCTGATGGTGGCGCTGGTGTCGGGCAGCGCGGGCACCCCGTGGACGGGGTTGGCGAAGTCGAAGGCACCGGTGAGGTCGCCGCAGACCTGGCGGCGCCAGGTGCTGATGTTGGGGCAGACGGCGGGGGTGCCCAGCGCGGCGGTCCAGGTCTCCAGGAAGCGGATGACGCTGGTGTGGTCGTAGACCCGGGAGTCGACCCAGCCGCCGCGGGTCCACGGCGAGACCACGATCATCGGGACGCGGAAGCCGAGGCCGATGCCCGCCCCCTTGCAGAACTCGCCGGCGGTGCCGGCCGGGGCCGCGGGCGGGGGCACGTGGTCGAAGAAGCCGTCGTTCTCGTCGTAGTTGAGGAACAGGGCGGTGGAGTCGAAGACCTCCGGGGAGGCCGCCAGGGCCTGCAGCACCAGGTTGACGAAGTGCGCGCCGTTCTCCGGCGGGCCGTCCGGGTGCTCGGAGAACAGCTGGTCGGCCACCACCCAGGAGACCTGGGGCAGGGTGCCGGCGAGCGCGTCGGCCCTGATCGCGGCGGCGATGTCGTCCGGGGTCGAGCCGGTGCGGGCGGGCACCGAGCCCATGCCGCGCTGGGCGAGCGGGCTCGAACTCGGCGCGCCGGTGAACTGGTTGAAGTAGGCGAGGCCGTTGTCGCCGAAGTTGTCGTTGGCGTTCTGGTAGACCTTCCAGCTGACGCCCGCGTCCTGGAGGGCCTCGGCGTAGGTCTGCCAGCGCAGGCCCGACTCGGAGCCGCCGTCGTAGGCCGGTCCGCCCGCGGTGGCGGCCGGGTCGATCGTGCCGGACCACAGGTAGGTGCGGTTGGGGCCGGTGGCCGAGAGGATGGAGCAGTGGTAGGCGTCGCAGACGGTGTAGGCGTCGGCCAGCGCGTAGTGGAACGGTATGTCCTCGCGGGCCATGAAGCCCATGGTTCTGTCCGAGCCCTTGGCGGCGATCCAGGAGTCCATCCTCCCGTTGTTCCAGGCCTGGTGCTGGGTGGACCAGGAGTGGTCGAGCGAGCCGTCGCACTGCGCGAGCTGCTCGGGGCTGACGCCCCACCACCAGGTGTTCGTCTTGCTGAGCTGCCAGGGGTACTGCCGCCCGCTGCCGTTCGGCTGGTTGAACACGCTGGTGCCGCCCGCGATCTGCAGGGCGGTGCGGTCGCCGAAACCGCGCACGCCCTTCAGGGTGCCGAAGTAGTGGTCGAAGCTGCGGTTCTCCTGCATGAGCACCACGACGTGCTTGACGTCCCGGATCGTCCCCGTGCTGCCGGTGCTGCCGGTCGTGGCGGCCTGCGCGCCCGGCGCCGCGCCGGGCAGGGCCGTGTCCAGCCCGATGGCGGCGCCGAGGGCGGCGGCCGAGCCGAGGAAGGTACGGCGGGTGACGGGTGACACGGGTGGCCTCCGAGAAGTCTGGACAACTCCGACGTCGGCGACTGTCGGGCAGCCAGATGGCTACCGACCGGTAGCCGGGTGGCGGAGAAGTTACACCTGGCCGACAGTTGACGGAAGGTCTCACACCGTCACGGGATCCGCCCTGCCGCCGCGCGCCTCGGCCCGCCGGGACCCCGCCGGGAGCCCGTGGCCACCGGATGCACACGAACCGGCCGCCGGTGAGGATGGGCGGCGGGGCCGGGCAGTGGACGGAGTCGCTGGTGAAGGCGTTACCGGGTGGCCGCACCGCGCTCGTCGCGGTCCTCGCCTGCCTCGCCGTCCTGACCACGGGCGCGAGCCCCTCGCCGACGGACACGACCTCGTCGTCCTCGCCCTCGCCGACCTCACCCTCGCCGTCGCCGTCGCCCTCCCCCTCGCCGTCGACCTCGGGGGCCACGTCCTCGGCAGCGGCCGTCACCCTGGCGCCGACGCACGGACCCCGGTTCGGGACCGTTCAGGTGGCGCTCTCCGGCTTCCCGGTCTGCGAGAGCGGTCTCTCGACGCGCCCCACCCCGGTCCCCGCCCTGGTGACCTGGGACGACACCCCGGCCACCCACCTCACGACCGTCCGGACCGGGACGAAGCTGCCGTCCTCCGGCACGTTCACGGTGCCCGAAGGCGCCGGTGACGGCGTGCACACGGTCACGGCGACGTGCCCGGGCTTCCCCCCGACCGTGGCGACGGCGCACTTCACCGTCGCGCCGCCGACACTGACGGCGGATCCGGCCCGCTCGGCGCCCGGGTCCACCACGACCGTCGTCGGCACCGGCTTCGCCTGCCCCGCGGACGACACCGTCGCCCTGCTCTGGGGCACCACCGCGCTTCCCGGCCCCGGAAAGCCCGACGCCGACGGGGGCTTCCGCACCGGCGTCACCGTGCCCGCGGACGCGGCCGCCGGTGACCACGACGTCCGGGCGTCCTGTGCGGCGGAGCCCCGGATCACGGCGGACGTGCACGTCCTCGTCCCGGCCCCGGGTCCGACCACGTCCTCGTCCTCGCCCTCACCCTCACCCTCACCCTCACCCGTCCGGACGATGACCGCGTCGCCGGGCGCCCCCCTGCACGTCGACGGCCGGACGAACGCCTGCGCCGGGGGCGCCGACCCGCACCAGGTGGTGCTCTCCTGGGACGACGGGCCCCGGTCCCACCCGGTCACGGCCGACAAGTCGGGCAGGTTCCGGTCGATCGCCACCGTCCCGGCCACCGCGCCCACCGGCCCCCACCGGATCACCGTGGAGTGCGCGGGCACCCACACGGTGACCGAAATCGTCCCGGTCGTCGTCGCCCAGCAGGTCCCGCCGCCCCCGCCGAAGCCCCACCTGCTCTGGATCGTCCTCGGCGCTCTCGCGGGTGTGGCCCTGGCGGCGTTCGGGCTGCGCCGCGTCCTGCGGCCGGGCGGCACAGCGGGCCGGGCAGGCCGGGCGGGCGGCAAGGCGGGCACGGTGACGGCCGAGGCGGGCGCGTGGGGCGACGCCCGGACCGAGCTGACCGAGCCGACCGACCGGGCCGGCCCCACCGGGGCCGGGCACAGCGTCCGGCTGGACCCGCGGATGGATCCGGGCCGGCCGAGCTTCGAGGAGGTGCGCCATGACGATGGTCGCGACGGATGACCCGTACAGCCTGGCGACGTTCCTGGGGCCCCTGGAACCGCTCGCCGACGCCCTCCGCCGACACGACGCGGTCACCGCCCTGGGCGGCCTGGACCGGGCTCTCTCCCGGGCCGCCGAGCAGGAGGTGGCGAGCGTCGTGCACGGCTTCCTGGGGCTGGACATGATCGATCTGGTCGCCGGCGGCTGGCGCACCCAAGCGCGGCTCATGGAGGCCGCGCGGAGCACGTGCGCGGCCCCGGGCAGCGAGGAGGTCGTCGCCCTGGTGGACCACCGGGTCAGGTCGGTCCACCACCCCTCGGTGAAGGTGCTGGTCGACGGGGTGTCGGTCGGCACCCTCGTGGTGGACATCGAGGTGGTCTTCGAGATCGACGGGCTCGTGGCCGTCGTGCGCGGGGGCACGCTGGTGGCGGTGCGGGCGGGCTACTGCACGGCCACCGCGACGGTCGCCGTCGAGCAGATCACGGTGGCGAGCCGACGGGGACAGTTCGACCTGCCCGGCGGCGTGCAGTGGCGCAGGGGCATGGTGCTGCGGCACTGCACACCGCCCCCGCCCCCTCCGCCGACCCCGCCGGGCTGATCGGCCGGGGGCCGACCCGGCCGGTCGCCCTCCGCTACGCCGCTTGCTTCCCCTGTCCAGCCGAGGCGACGAAGGCCAGCAGCCGCTCGTTGACCGCCTCGGGCTGCTCCAGGTTCAGCCCGTGGCCCGCCCGTTCGAGGATCTCGGCCCGCACCCCCGGAACCAGCGCCGTCACCCGCTCCACCACCTGCCGCGGCCGCAGCAGCGCGCTGCGCCGGCCCACCAGCACCAGGACGGGCAGCCCGATCGACCCCAACTCCCCGTCCGTGAAAGGCCGGGCCGGCGGCCGGCCGCCCGGCTTGTAGCTGCGCATCGCGAGCATCAGCGGGGCGATCATCTCGCGCGGCGCACTGAGCGCCGGGTTCGCCAGCAGCCGCCCGAGCGCGGGGCGCAGCGGTCGCGGCGCGAGCATGCCGAACAGTCCGCCGATCATGTGGGCGTAGAACCGCGCGGGGACCTTCTCGATGCCGCCCGGGTCCAGCGAGGTGACGGAGGCGAGCCGTTCGGGCGCGTGGATCGCCTGGTTGAGGGCCAGCCAGCCGCCGTACGAGACCCCCACCAGGTGCACCCGGTCCAGTCCGAGCCCCGTCAGCACCTCCCCCAGCCACTCGGCGTTCTCCGCCGATCCGGCCGCGACGGCGCGCTGCACGCTGCGGCCGGGGTCGTCCAGGGTGTCGACGGCGTAGACCGGGTGGTGCGCGCCCAGGGCCGCGATCTGCGGGTACCAGTTGGACGGGTGCCCGGCGTGGCCGTGCAGCAGCACGATCGGCTCGCCGGTCCCCGCGCCGTACCGGTGGACGTGCACGCTCCCGTACCCGGTCTCGACGTCGAACTCCTGCCGCGGGCCGGGCCACAGCTCCATCGCCCGGTCGTACGCCTCAAGGAACTTCGCCTTCGCCGCCTCACTGGTGAAGTGCCCGACGCTGGTCCTGGTCATGATCCCTCCCGGTTTTGATGGTATGGTTGTACCACAAAAACATCCGGAAGGAACCCGATGCCCAAGCTGGTGGACCACGAGGAGCGACGGGCCCACATCATCGACGCCCTGCTCCGCTCGGCGGCGAGCAGCGGCCTCCACTCCGTCACCATGCGCTCCGTGGCGATCGAGGCCGGCGTCTCCGTGCGGCTCGTCCAGTACTACTTCGACACCAAGGAACAGCTGCTCCTCGCCGCCATGACCCGCCTCGCCACCCGGATGGGCGAGCGCGTCCAGCACCGCGTCCGCGCCACCGGCGCGAGCAGCGACCCGCGCGCCGTCGTCGAGGCGGTGCTGCTCGAAGCCGTCCCCACCGACGAGGAGAGCCGCGCCTTCCACCTCATCTACACCGAGTACGCCGTCCTCTCCGTCACCGACCCGGCCCTCGGCGGACAGCCCTTCCTCGCCGCACCCGACGAGATGGAGGCCTTCCTCGCCGCCCAGCTCGCCGCCGCCGGCGCCGCCGACCCGCGCCAGGAGGCCGTCGTCCTGCTGGCGGTCTCGGCGGGCCTGGGCCTCAGCGTGCTGCTCGACCAGCGGACGGCGGAGGACGCCACGGCCGTCCTCCGCTACCACCTCGGCCGGGTCTTCCCTGCGTAGCACCGCTTCACCCAGGGCAGAACGCGGCGCCCTTCCCCCCGCGCCCCGGATCCCTAGGCTGGAGGGGTGAGCACTCATGCGCCGAACGAAGCCCGCGTCATCCCGCTGCGCCGCCCGCAGGCCGCGCCGCCCGCACCTCCCGCGCCGAAGGAACCGCTCTGGCGCGACCTCGTCGGCGACGTGCTGCGGCGCGAACGGATCGCCCAGGAACGGACGTTGAAGGACGTCGCGGAGACCGCCCGGATCTCGGTCCCGTACCTCTCGGAGCTGGAGCGCGGCCGCAAGGAGGCCTCCTCCGAGGTGCTCGCAGCCGCCGCCAAGGCCCTCGGACTCCGCCTCGGCGACCTCCTCTCGCTCGCCCAGGACGAGTTGGTCCGGCACACCCGGCCGAACCGGACGAGCGGGCCCCGGGCGCAGTACGACGGGCTCTGCATGGCGGCCTGACCGCAGCGGTGGCCGGCACACCCCCGTCGTACCGGCCACCGCCGACGCTCACCGCCGGCTCAACACCTGGTCCGCGAGCCCGTACGCGACGGCCTCCTCGGCACTGAGCACCTTGTCCCGATCCATGTCCGCGCGCAGCGTCGCCACGTCGTGGTGGGTGTGCCGGGCAAGGACCTCCTCCACCTGCGACCGGATCCGGACCATCTCCTTCGCCGCGAGGCTGAGGTCCGAGACCGTCCCCTGCCGCCCACCACTGGCCGGCTGCCCGAGCAGCACCCGCGCGTGCCGCAGCACGAACCGCCGCCCCGCATCCCCACCCGCCAGCAGCACCGCCGCCGTCGACGCCGCCTGTCCGACGCAGAACGTCGAGATCGGCGCCTGCACGAAGGTCATCGTGTCGTAGATCGCCATCAGCGAAGTGAACGATCCCCCGGGCGAGTTGAGGTAGATCGAGATCTCCCGCTCCGGGTTCTCCGACTCCAGGTGCAGGAGCTGCGCGATGACCACGTTCGCGACCCCGTCGTCGATCTCGGTGCCGAGGAAGATGATCCGCTCGTTCAGCAGCCGGCTGAACACGTCGTACGTCCGCTCGCCCTTCGCCGTCCGCTCGATCACGTACGGAACCGTGTACGACCCCATGTCAGAGCCCCATCCGTCGCCGCGAGGAGGCCGGGCGGATGTCGTCGACCGACTCCACCACCCGGTCCACGAGCCCGTACGCCACGGCCTGCTCGGCCGTGAACCAGCGGTCCCGGTCGCTGTCCCGGGCGATCGTCTCCTCGCTCTGCCCGGTGTGCTCGGCGGTGATCCGCTCGATGGTGCGCTTGGTGTACTCCAGGTTCTCGGCCTGGATCTCGATGTCCGCGGTCGTCCCGCCGATGCCCGCCGACGGCTGGTGCATCATGATCCGCGCATTGGGCAACGCGAAGCGCTTGCCGGGCGTCCCCGTGGTGAGCAGGAACTGCCCCATGCTGGCCGCGAACCCCATCGCCAGGGTGGAGACGTCGTTGGGGATCAGCCGCATGGTGTCGAAGATCGCCAGCCCGGCCGACACCGACCCGCCGGGGCTGTTGATGTACAACCCGATGTCGCTCCGCGGATCCTCCGCCGAGAGCAGCATCAGCTGCGCACACACCCGGTTCGCCGACACATCGTCGACCTGCGTGCCGAGCAACACGATGCGCTGGGCCAGCAGTTGGGCCGCGAGCTGGTCGTCGAAGGGCCCGGGCCGGGTATCACCGTCCCCCGCGCGGGGCGCGAGCGCGGTGGCGAATGGAGTCATCTGGTCCTCCTGGTCGAGGCGGAACTGCCGTCCCCTCCACTCTCACCCCGCACCGCCCCCCGCCCCCCGATTCTCTGCCCACCGCAGATTCGCCACGGGCAGAGCGCGGCTACGCCACCTGACGCGGAGCCCCGCGGAACACCTCCCGCGCATGCCACTCCCGGTGCCGGTCCGCGACCGGCGGGACGCCCGGCTGCGGGCCGATGACGGGTCGTCCGGCGAGTGCGAGCACCTGCTGCCGGCTGGCCTCACTTCGGCCGACGAACCGCTGGGACACGAGGATCCGCCGCCCCTCCCCCAGGCCCAGGACGCCCTTGTCGAACAGCTTGTGGTGCAGCGAGCACAGGCACAGGCCGTTGTCGACGTCGTCCGGCCCGTCATACGACCACCAGCGCACGTGCGCGGCCTCCAGCCCGACCGCGCTCGCCCCGAGGGCGCCGTCGTAGCCGCAGAACGCGCACTGGAACTCGTAAGCGGTGAGTATCAGGTCACGCATCCGCCGATCCCGCTGCCGCCGGGCGGCGGCGGTCGCGGTGGCCTCGGCCTGCTCCAGGTCGAGACCGACCGCCTCGCAGAGATCGGCGTGCAGGGAGGAGGGGAAGTGGGCGTCCAGCAGCACCCTGGCCATCCGCCCCAGCAGCGCCGGTTCCTCCCCCAGCGCCAGGCGCAGTTCCGCCGCGAGCCTGCCCGTCGCCCCGCTCGCGCGGAGAACCCCGACCCCGCTGCCGGGGCTCCCCGGCCCGTGATCGGTCCGGACCTCCCACACCCCGTCGCTGATCATGTGGTGGAACGGGTAGCCGGGGGTGGTCGGATTCGACGGCCCGTAGTCGGCGAGCAGCCGCTTCAGCTCCTCCTCGACCGCGCTGTAGCGCAGTTCGCCGTCCGCATCCCGCTGGTAACTGCCGAGTGCGTACAGCAGCAACAACGGCTTGTGCGGCGCCCGGACGCCGTTGTTCGTCCAGCGCCTGAGTTTCGCCACCCGCTCCAGCCAGTCCATGCGGGTCAGGGTAGCTACGCCGTCAGGTGGTCGAACTCCCCGGCCTTGGCTGCGCATATGAGCGCACGGAGATTCTCCGGCGCAGTGGTGAGGATGATGTCAGGGTCATCGCTCTCACGAATCCTGATGGCGCCGCCAGCAGCAGCCGCAAGGTAGATGCAGTTTGCTGCATCTGCGCTGTAGCTGGACTTCTGCCAGTCATGAGCGGCCATGTTCGTTCCTGTCTTCAGATGCTCTGAGCAACGCGGCGGATGAGGTCACGGGACGCGCCCGGCTTGAGCGAGTGCGTCTCCAGCCGATCCATCACGGCTCGATACTTGATCAGCTGTGGTTCGGTGTCGATGAACTCCGACTTGTCCGTGTCGACTTGAACAGTGTCCAGCCGCGGCACCACAGCATGGAAGTACACAACGCCAGCGCCCGAACCCGGATAGCTGCCGGTACCGAACGGAATCACCCGCAGGTCGATGTGAGGATTCTCGCTCATGGCCAGCAGGTGATCCAACTGTGCGCGTGCAACCTCAGAGCCACCGAACCCCATCCGCAGGGCGGCCTCATGGACGATGGCCGACAACTGGACCGGCTGATCACCATAGATCACTGCCTGCCGCTTGATTCGATGGGAGACGAGATGCTCCACCTCGGGCGGCGAAAGGGGTGGAACCGCATCGCGGAAGAGTGCGCGAGCGTGTTCCGGGGTCTGGAGAAGTCCAGGGATGTGAATCGCGGAAGCGATCCGCATCGACCGGGTGTGGTGTTCGAGTTCGGCCAGGTCAAGCGCTCCGGCCGGGAGGATCTCGCGATACTCCTCCCACCAGCCCCGGGTACGCCCGCCGGTCAGGCGCGTCAGTGCATCGATCAGGGCTTCATCAACGCAGCCGTAGAGGCGCGCCAGGGTCCGTACCCGGTCCGCACTCACCGGGTAGCCACCGGATTCGATGTTGCTGATCCGGGACTGCTGCGTGCCGTGCAACTCCCCGGCTCGAGTGACCGACAGCCCGGCCTGTTCACGCAGTCGACGCAGCTCTGCGCCGAGCCGCCGCTGCCGGATGGTCGGCGGAAACTTGCTGGGCGGCATCCGCTCTCTCCTCACTCTCGACCACCATCCTCGGCATCGTTCACTCATTGGAGTGGTGGTGCTAAGAATTATCCGAAGGCGGTGGATTACATACTACCCACTGGATACGCTTGACTAAGCGTCAGGGATGTTCGCCGCTCTGGCTGGTGGCAACTGGCGTCCAACTCCCGTTCTCTTAGGAGACTTCCATGGCTGCTGCACCCTCGCCAAACCCTGGCCCCTCCTTCAACCAGGAGCTGTGCGAACTCGTGCTCGACACCGCACCCCGGCTCTTCGCCGTCGTCCAGGTGTGCGGCGACAGCAGCGCGGACGCCGACGGCTGGGTGGTGGCCTGGGGCCTCGCCGACCCCGACGGGCCGACCCACGTGATCAGCCTCGACGGCCGGGCCCGCCTGACCCTCGCCTCCCCCGAACGAGCCCTCCGCCACTTCGCCGGGCACCCGGGTCTCACCGCCCGCCTCGTCTGGCTCGCCCAGCCGAACACCGCCGCCCTGGACCAGCCCAAAGCCGCCTGACCCCCGCACAGGAAGTCGACCTGGCCGACTTCCTGCGCCCGCCCCAGCCGCTCGTTAGTGTGAAGACCAGAACCACAGAGCACAGTTGGGGGGGAACCCTATGGGTGGATACATCTCGGAGCCGGAACGGCTTCCGGTGGCGGCGGCCAAGCTGGACGAGGGGGCGGACAAACTCACGCAGGCGAACACCGGTTTCGGCGAGTCGACCGCTGCCGCGACCCGTCACAACGAGTGGACCGTCGGTTCGTCCCTCGGCGCGGCCACCGGCCACTGGTCCACGGAAGCCGGCAAGGTCACCGATGCGGTGAAGACGATCGCCGAGGGACTCCGCGTCACTGCCGCCAACTACTACCGGCAGGAAGCCGCCGTCGCGGAACAACTGCAGCGTGCTGCCGATCTGTTGGAGGACAAGAGCTGATGCCGTCCGTCTACGCCGAAGATCCCGACGGGCGCCGGAAGACCAGTGAGCCGCTCCATGAACGCCGCTTCGCCAAACCGGTCACCCTCCAGCAGATCCGCTCCTGCGACCCAGAAGCGTTCCACCGGGCCGCGGAGGAGTGGGACAAGGTCGGGTCGGCCATGAGTTCGGCCAAGTTCATCGCCGTCGATGTGCTCTCCACTCTCCAGGAAGGCTGGAGTGGCGACGCCGCGACCCTCGGACGCCGGGCACTCACCGACCTGGTCGACGAAATGTCCATCGCCGAACAGGAGATGGAGGCAGCGAAGCTCACGCTGACGAACACCGCGACCGGCCTGGCCCTCGCCCGCCGATGGGTCGCCGAAGCGGACGATCTCGCCCGCGCCAACGACCTCACGATCAAGGACGACGGCGACATCGGCTATCCGGCCTGGCTGACCAGGAGCAACGACCCGGAGAGCGGGGGCGAGTCCCGGCGACTGGGCACGGTGGCCAGAGACATCCGCAATCTGCTGACGGCTGCGACGAAGTACGCATCCGATGTCAGCAACACGGCGGGGCACGAGCTCGACCGCATCAACGACGCTGTGAAGTACCGCCACCTCGACGACTGGACCAAGCGGGTGGTGGGCGAGGACCTGGCGGGCGCGCGGGACCTCTCAAAGGTCTTCGGCGGCGAGGGTGGAGTACTGCTGCCGCCCGATGCGTACGACCGGGGGGCGGGCGCCTACAACACCGAGGCCCCGACCGACCGAGACCGCAAGCTGGCCGCCACCCTCGGGGCCGGAATCGCGGGTCTGCCGTTCGCAACAGGCGGCACCAATGCCAGCGCCAACATGGCCCACTACCTTTCCGGCACCGGCGAACCGCTGAACCTGAACGTCGAGGACATGTTGAAGGACATCCCCGACTTCCAGAACAGCGTGGCCACCACCCTCGACGGCAACCTCCCGGGCTGGCAGGCCGAGACCCTGGCGGAGTACCGGCGCACGGGCAAGCCGGTCGCGCTGGTCCAGCAGACCGGTTGGCAACCCATGTCCGCCACCCCGGACAGCAGCAAGGACTGGTTCTACGCGGTCGGGTCCTTCCACTACAACACCGAGGCGAAGATCGAGGTCAAGCCGACCTCACCCGGCGCTCCGCCGGAGGTGACCGTCACCTACAAGACCCACGTCCGCGACCGGTACAACTGGGACTTCGACAAGAACGACCCGCTTCATCAGAAGGGAACGAACGTACCGGGCCTGGGGTACGTCTCGGACGAGGACCTCCAGCGCCTCCATCGCACCGGCCTGGCACGGGAGTTCGACATGGGTGGTGCCGGCGACACGCGAACCAGGAAGCTCTGAGATGACGTCCGATTGGACCCCAGAGAAGCCTTGGGCTCGTTGGCTCCTGCGCGGATTCCTCGCGCTGTGCGTGCTGATCACCGTGGGGTGCGTCTGGTGGGGGGTGGCCGGGTTGCGGCGGAGCGCCGAACCGCCGGACACCGTCGCGGCGCGCGCTGAGCGGCTGGCGGGTCTGCACTACAGGAACGACGCCAGACTAGGGCGGTACTACATACCGGCGGCCGCCGTGCTGTCACGGACCCCCGACGGGGCGCAGGTCGCCTTCCTTCATTACGGGATGGTCGGCGGCGACGAGGTCAACATCGACGACTTCCTGTCCACCTACCGCCTGCCGAGGGCCGGCTCCCCCGCCCCACTGCCTGAGGACCTGAGAACAGCACTCCCCGGCGACGAGCCGGCCGAGGGCGTGTTGCTGCCGGAAGGGCAACCCGGGCGGCAGGTGTTCGTGGTGGAGCACCCGGGCGAACGGCCCGGCGCCGCCGACGTGTACGTCCGGGCTACCGGGTCGTGAGGGGCTACACGGCGACGAAGCGGCGGGGGCCGTCCCCGGTCAGGATTCGGCCGAAGCGCATGGCGGGGAAGTGGGCGGCGACCAGCACATCGTCCGTGTCGGCGGCCTGGTCGGCGATGCGGTTGCGGACGGCGGAGGCGGCCTCCGGGTCGATGTCCCAGATGACCTGCCAGTCGCGTTCGCCGAACTGGACCACGGAGTGGGCGACATCGCCCAGCAGCAGGGCGCGGCGGCCGCCGGAGGAGGCGACGTAGACGGTGGTGCCGGGGGTGTGGCCGGGGAGGTGGAGGGCGTCGAGGCCGGGGGCGATGGTGAAATCGGCGTCGAACAGCTCCAGTTGGGGGCCGAGCGGGCTGAGTTTGGCGACGGCCTCGGGCTGGGCGGTCTCCCCCGTCACGAAGTGCTGCCAGTCGGCACGGTGGGCGCGGTAGGTGGCGCGGGGGAAGACGGGGTGGCCGTCGACGGTGGCCCAGCCGATGTGGTCGAAGTGCAGGTGGGTGAAGACCACGTCGGTGATGTCCTCGACGGTGACGCCGTGGGCGGCGAGGGAGTCGAGCAGCGCGCCGCCGCGGTACTTGCCGTCGTCGTACGGGCCGACCCCGGCGTCGACCAGGACGGTCCGCTCCCCGCTGCGGACCAGGAAGCCGCCGAGCGGCAGGTCGAGGCTGCCGTCGGCCGCCCGGTGGTGCCCGTGGCAGGCCCACGGGTCGGCCATGCCGGGGCGGGTGAGGATATCGGCGGCCACCTCACGACCCACCCCGTCCGTGATCGCCAGGATCTCGATGTCACCGATCTTCACGTGCGCCCTCCGGCAGTTGACGGTCGTTCGTGGACCACCGGTGGCAACCGTGCCGGGGGGCCCGGGGGAGGCCGGCCGCCCGCCCCCCAAGGGCACGCCCCGCCCCAAACCCCCAAAACAAGACGTGGGACCACCCCCCCCC
>NZ_JBHJWG010000004.1:22245-63555 GCF_042266305.1 Kitasatospora sp. NPDC056076 | reverse complement strand
CACTTTTCTCCCGGCCCCCCCGCGGTATGTGCGGGGTCTTGGGCCCCCCCGGGGGGCCCCCGGGGGGGGGCCCCGGGTCCCCCCGGGCCCCCCGGCACGAAAGGGACTCGCCGAGCGACTACCGCCTACTCGTCGTCGTCGGACCAGCCGTCGCTGCGGTCGCGGTAGAGCGTGAACCGGTCGTACAGCACCGGTGTCGGCAGCGGGTTGGCGGCGGTGGCGGGCACCGAGTGGTAGTAGGAGACGGTGATGGTGGTGCGGTCGCCGGGGTACCGGCCCGGGTCGACGTCGAAGACGGCGACGCCGTACGGGTACTTGGTGTCCGGGTCGGTGACGGCGGACCAGTGGGCCTTCTCCTTGGCGTCCGGGTCGGCCTTGAAGGTGAGCCGCTGGGTGCGGACGCTGGCCTGGCGGACGCCGTCCGCGTCGGGCGGGAGGTAGACGTCGTCGTGGCCGGCGGTGCCGCCGCCGCCGAGGATGAGGTGGACGGTGCCCTCGGAGGTGTCGATCTGCCGCAGGTCGTCGTCGACGACGGCGGGGGTGAGCAGCCCGCCCGGCTCCGTGCCGCGCACGGGGTGGGTGCGCTCGTAGTCGTGGTCGTGGCCGGCCAGGACGAGGTCGACGGAGTAGCGGTCGAGCAGCGGCAGCAGCTGCTCCCGGATGCCCATGTCGCCGCCGTGGCTGGCGGCGGAGGAGGACATCGCGAACTGGTGCAGGTTGACGACGATCCAGTCGACCGCGCTGCCGTGCCGGGCGCGCGACAGGACCCGCTCCAGCCAGCGGAGTTGGGCGCCCTCGCTGTAGCCGCTGATGTAGATGGACTGCCCGGTGGCGGGGTCGAGGCTGGCGTCGTCCTCGACGGCGATCTCGTTGCCGTCCAGGCTGACGAACAGCACCGAACCGACCTGGAAGCTGTACCAGTTGCCGCAGTGGTCGCGAGTGCCGTTGTCGGGCAGTTCGAAGCGGGTGAGGTACGAGGCGTACCCGAGGTCGCCGCCGCCCGCCTCGACCTCGTGGTTGCCGGGGGCGGGCATCCAGGGGCGGTTGGCGGCGGACTTGGACAGGTTGTTCATGAACGCGTTCCAGGCCTGCGGCTGGAGCTGCGGGTTGTTGTTGGCGTAGGCGAGGTCGCCGTTGAGCAGGTGGAACAGCGGGTTGAACTGTTCGACCTGCCGGACGGCGGCGGCGCCATGGATGGAGGACTTCGCGAACACGTTGTCGCCGGTGCCGAGGTCGCCGAAGCTGGTGAACCGGAAGGCGGCGCGCCCGCGGGCGGGGGCGGTGCGGAAGGTGCCGCGGACGGGCTGGGCGCCGTCGTGCAGCACCTCGTACACGTAGGTGGTGTCGGGGCGCAGCCCGTCCAGGCGGGCGTGGTGGGTGAAGGTCTCCACCTTGTTGAGGCCGTCGACGTAGCTGCGGCTGCTCGCGTCGACGCTGCGGCCGGCGCCGCCGCGCGGGGTGCCGATCCGCACCCGGGGGCGCTTCACGGAGGCGCCGGTCGCCCAGGAGACAGTCATCTCGCGGGAGGGCTCGTTGCCCCACTGGAGGTGGACCTGCTCCGGTCCGGGGGTGCCGGCGACGGCCGGCTGGGTCCACAGCAGGGTGGACGCGGGCAGCGCGGCGAGCGCGCCGGCCACCGTCCCCGTCCGGAGGACCGTTCTGCGCGAGGGTTGTGCCGGGGAATGTGCCACTGCCGCCTCCTGGGCTACGAGAAACGCCCAGGAGGCTCGCAGTCGGACGGTACGGCCGCACCACCATCAACCGTGCGGACGGCGAACGGCAGTTGAACGCTGGTCCGAACCAGCTGCCCGGCGGACCGGCCTCCGGGAGCCGGGTACGGGCGGAGGTCCCGGGCAGGGGGTACGGCCGGATGGCCGCGGGCCGCCGGGGTGGTGCGGCACGGCCGAGCGGGTGACCTCCCGGTCGTGTCGGCGGCGGCGCGCCCGGCTCGGCGTGCGTCGGTTGGAACGCGCCGTCTCCGGGCGGTGCACGCCCTGTCCCCGGACCTGAGAGCCGCCCATGCCTCCCACCGCGCGCCTCCGCCGCCTCGTTCCCACCGCGCTCTGCGCCCTCGCCGTGGCCCTCGCCGCCCCCGCGGCCCACGCCGCGCCCCCGGGCGGCGACAGCGGGGCCGACCCGGGCGGGAGGACGGACGGCGGCCGGTACGACTGGGAGCGGGTGGCGGACTGCGAGAGCAGCGGCAACTGGCACATCAACACCGGCAACGGCTACTTCGGCGGCCTCCAGTTCGACCGGTCCACCTGGCGGGAGAACGGCGGCCTGGCCTACGCCCCGCGCCCCGACCTCGCCAGCCGCGAGGACCAGATGGCCGTCGCCCAGCACCTGGCCGAGCGGCGCGGCCTCTCCCCCTGGCCGGTCTGCGGCTCCCGCGCCCTGGGCGGCCACGCCCACGGGACCGCCGCCCCGGACCGGGACGAGGCCCGCGACGACGCCCGTGGCCGGACCCAGGACCGGACCGGCGACCGGACCCACGACGAGGAGGCCGCCGAGGCCACCCGCGACCACGGGCGCGACGCCGTCCTGCCGCCGCCCGCCCCCGGCTCGGCCGTGGACGGCCGGTGGACCGTCCGCGAGGACGACACCCTGGACCAGCTCGCCGCCACCCTGCGCGTCCCCGGCGGCTGGCCGGCGCTGTACGAGCTCAACCGCGCCACCGTCGGCGAGGACCCGGACCTCATCCAGCCCGGCCTGGTCCTGCGGCTCCCCTCCTGACCCCCTCCCGAACGCAACGGCCCGCCCGGTCCTGGAGGACCGGGCGGGCCGTTGCGCTGCGGGCAAGCCGTGGCGCGGGCAGGCGGCGGCGTCAGCCGACGTGGACCCGCGGACGCTTCGTCCGGTCCGGCTCCGCCTCGCGCAGCACCTCGCGGGTGACCGGCGCGACCTCGCCCTGACCGAACAGGATGAAGCGCAGGAACTGGGCGAAGGGGTGCCCCTCGGTCCACTCGAAGTACAGGTGCGGCCGCTGCCCGGTGCGGTCCCGGACGGTGAGCGCCAGGGCGGCGATCGCGTTCGGGATGCTGGAGCTCTCCAGAGTGAGCACCCGGTACCGGTTGTGCAGCACCTCGCCGCGGACGGTCAGCTCGGACTCGAAGTCCGAGGCGTCCCGGACGGTCACCTCGACGAAGACCAGGTCGTCCTCGCCGGGGATGTCGTTGTCGGCGCGGATCTGCCGGATCTTGTCGCGGTACTCGGCGACGTCCCGGTTGGTCGGCTCGTTGGCGATCAGGCGCAGCGGGCGGTGGGCGTAGTCGCGGATGAACCGCTCGGCCGTCTCGTCCAGCAGCACGTCGGTGACGCGCAGCTCGAAGGCGCGCTTGAGGCGGGAGAGCAGCGACACCAGGATGATGCCGGCGATGAAGCAGGCGCCGATCTTGACGCCGTCCGGGCGCTCCATGGTGTTCACCACGGTGGTGTACAGGAAGACCGCGGCGATGACCCCGAAGGCGGCGGTCCAGCCGCGCTGGCGCTTCTTGTACGCGGCGATGGTGACGGCGATGGCCGCCGAGCTGATCAGGACCAGCACACCGGTGGCGTAGGCGCCGCCCTGGGCGTCGACGCTGGCGTCGAACAGCCAGGTGATCAGGAAGCCGACGACGGTCAGCACGATCACCATCGGGCGCACGGCGCGGGCCCAGTGCGGGGCCATGCCGTAGCGCGGGAGGTAGCGGGGCAGCAGGTTGAGCATGCCCGCCATGGCGGAGGCACCGGCGAACCACAGGATCGCGATGGTCGACAGGTCGTAGACGCTGCCGAAGGCGCCGCCCAGGTACTCGTGCGCCAGGAAGGCCAGGGCGCGGCCGTTGGCCTGGCCGCCGCTCTCGAACTCCTTGGCGGGGATGAGCAGGGTGCAGATGAAGCTGGTCGCGATCAGGAAGGTGCTCATGATCACGGCGGCGGTGGTGAGCAGCTTGCGGGTGCCGCGGATCCGGCCGACCGGGTTCGCCTCGGTGTCGCCCGCGTCGCCCTTGATGTGCGGCATCACGGCGACGCCGGTCTCGAAGCCGGACATGCCGAGCGCGAGCTTCGGGAAGACGACCAGCGCGACACCGATCATCACGAACACGTTGCCGTGCTGGGTGGTGAGCGCGTTGGACCAGTCGGTGACGACGTGCGGCGCCTGGACGATCTTCCAGAGGCCGACCGCCACGACCACCACGTTGAGCGCCAGGTAGACCCCGACCAGCCCCACGGCCAGGCCGATCGCCTCGCCGAAGCCCTTGAGGAAGACGGCACCGAGCAGGGCGACCAGGATCAGCGTGATGACCATCTGCTTGCCGCCGAGGGCGCCGGTCAGGTGCGGGTTCTCGACCAGGTGCGCGCTGGCGTCGGCGGCGGAGAGGGTGATCGTGATGATGAAGTCCGTCGCCGCGAAGCCGAGCAGCGCGAGGACGAACAGCTTGCCCTTCCAGAACGACAGCAGCCGCTCCAGCATCGCGATCGAGCCCTCACCGCGCGGGCTCTCCTGGGCGACCCGCCGGTAGACCGGCAGCGCGCCCAGCAGGGTGACCAGCACCAGCACGATCGTGGCGATCGGCGACAGCAGTCCGGCCGCGAGCGCGGCGATGCCCGGCTGGTAGCCGAGCGTCGAGAAGTAGTCCAGACCGGTCAGGCACATCACGCGCCACCACGGCTGGCCCGTGTGCGCAGCGTGACCGGCCTCGGCGGCGGAGTCCCCCAACTCCGCGCCGTCCTGCTGCGCCTTCGCGGCGGCGTCCCTGGCGGCCTTCTCCGGGGACATGTCCTCCAGGAGCCAGCTGCGCAGCCGTATTCGCGCCGACGACGGAGCCTCCGTCGTCGCCTCCGTCGAACCCGACGAAACCACCTTGCACCTCTTGTTTAAAGACCCCGTAAAGCGCCGTCGGGCGACGGCAGTGCGCCAGGCTATGCGACAGCCGTTAAGGAGACGTCATCGGCCCGCGTTAAGAAAACGTCATGGCTGCGCAGGTCGGAACGGGTGGCGCGGCGGGTCGGGGCCGGCGCCGGGGCGGGGCGGTGGAGCACCCCGCCCCGGCGTCTCACGGACCGGACGGGGTTACGCCCGGTAACCGAGGACCGTCATCATGCCGGTCTCCGCGTGGTACACGTTGTGGCAGTGCACCATCCACAGACCCGGGTTGTCGGCGTCGAAGTCCACCGCCAGGGTCGTGCCCGGCAGCACGATCGCGGTGTCCTTGCGGGGGCCGCCGGCGCCCAGCGCGAAGCTGTGTCCGTGCAGGTGGACGGGGTGCCACATGGCGGTGCTGTTGCGGAACTCCAGCCGCACCCGCTCCCCGGCCGCGACCGGGTGGCGCTGCGCCGGGTCGTACCTGCGGCCGTTGAACGCCCAGTCGGCCCTGGCCATGCCGCCGGTGAGCTCCAGCGCCACCGTGCGGTCCGGCGCCCGGTCCGGCAGCCGGACGGCCGGATCGGCCCTCAACTGCCCGGCGGTCAGCAGCCGGCCGTCCAGTTCGGCGGGGCGGGTCGAGGCGTCCGGCGCGGCGCCGCCGCCGGTGCGCAGCACCGCCAGCGCGGCGGCGTTCTTGCCCTCGGCCAGGGCGGTCAGCGGGAAGGCGCCGTCCTTGGCGGTGACCAGCACGTCGTAGCGCTCGCCCATGCCGAGCAACAGGGCCTGGGTGGTGGCCGGTTCGACCGGGAAGCCGTCGGTGTGGGTGACGGTCAGCTCGTGGCCGCCGAGGGCGACCCGGTAGGCGGTGTCGCCGCCCGCGTTGATCAGCCGGAGCCGGATCCGGTCGCCGGGCTTGGCGGTGAAGGTCTCGGGGGCGGTCGCCAGGCGGCCGTTGACCAGGTGGAAGGGGTAGGCGACGTCGCCCGCGTCGCCGCCGAGCAGCGGACTGGTGGCGCCCATCAGCATCCGGGACGGGCCGTCGGCTGCGGCGGGGGTGCCCGACATACCCGGCATGCCGTGCCCCGAGTGGTCCATGCCACCCGTACCCCCCATGTCGCCCATGCCCTTGGCGAGTTCGGCGAGGACGGCGTCCGGGGTGCTGCCGTCGACCCCGTCCACCCAGTCGTCCAGGACGACCACCCACTCCTTGTCGTAGCGCAGCGGCTCCTTCGGGTCCTCGACGATCAGCGGGGCGTACAGGCCGCGATCCTGCTGGACGCCGGAGTGCGGGTGGAACCAGTAGGTGCCGGGGTGGGAGAGGGCGAAGCGGTAGTCGAAGGAGGCCCCCGCCCGGACGGGGTCCTGGGTCAGGCCCGGCACGCCGTCCATGTCGTTGCGCAGCGCGAGGCCGTGCCAGTGCAGCGAGGTGGGCTGCGGCAGGTGGTTGGCGAGGGTGAGGGCGAGGGTGTCGCCGACGGTGGCGCGCACCTCCCGGCCGGGCAGGCGGTCGCCGTAGGCCCAGCTGCGGACGGTGCGTCCGCCCAGGTCGAGGGTGGTCTCGGTGGCGGTGAGCGCGACCTTGCGCTCGGGTCCGGGCTTGCGCCGCGCCTCGGCGGCGGCGACCTCGGGGCCGTTCGGGGCGACGAAGCCGGCGGGGGCGGCGCTGCCGGTCATCGGGGAACGGCCCATGGACGCGTGGTCCATGCCGCTCATCGGGTCCGAACCGGCGGAGCAGGCGGTGAGCAGGCCGGTCCCGGCGGCGGCGAGCGCGGCGCCGAGGACGGTACGACGGGTGGGTGTGCGCATGGCGGAGTGCACCTCGTACAGGGGTGGTGTGGACGTACAGGACGGCGCGTCGGCCGTTCCGTGCGCGGGCGCGCAGGCGCGATGGCGCGTGCGCGGGCACGGGACGGCGGGCGCACGCCTACTGACGCAGCACCGACAGTCTGCTGAGGAGGAGCCGCCCACCCCCGGGCGGCGGCAGTGCGCGGACGGCCCGCAGCAGCCGGGCCCGCACCTCGGCGGCGGCGTCACCACTGCGGCGCAGCAGCGGGCCGACGACCAGCAGCACCACGCCCCAGCCGGCCAGCACGGCGAGACAGACCGTCATCGGGTCCATGCCGTCGGCGGTCACGGGATCGGCGGTCACGGGATCGGCAGTCGCGGAATCGGCGGCCGCGGAATCGGCGGCCGGCCCGTGGTGGTCCGGCAGCTGCTGGACCGTCGTCACCCGGGGCTCGTGCCCCTCCGACCCGCCGTGCCCGCCGTGCCCACCGTGTCCACCACTCGGGTGCCCGAGCGTGTGCATCGTCACGATGCCGAGCAGCAGCGCGGCGAGCAGCAGCAGGCGCAGCACCCCGGGCACCGGGGCGCCGTACGGCCGCTGCTGCGCCATGCCCCGCCTCCCGTCCGCCCCACCGTGTCCGCTTACCCCCGCAGGGTATCCCGAGCTGCGGCCGGGCTACGACCGAGCTGCGACCGAGCCAGGACCGGGCTACGACCGGGCCGTGCGCCGGGGGCCGCCACCGGATCGTTCGAGCCCATACCACATCCACCCGGGTTCCGGCGGCCTTTCCGTGTACAAGATCCGTTAACATGCCCGGCAGTTACGCACGATCCCGGGCCGGGAGGACGCCGCGGTCCGGAACTGACGGGGGAACGAAGAGATGGCAGTACCTGACGCGGGACTGGAGTTCAAGGTCAAGCCGGGCGAGCTGGACGGCTGCGGGCAGAGCGCGCAGCACATCGGCGGCCTGATACCGGGCGAGACCGCCAAGATCACCGATCCGTGCAACACGGCCGCGGGAGGCCTCAAGGGCTTCCTCACCGCCGGCGCGATCACCAGTTGCAGCACCAGCTGGAAGACCCTGCTCGACAAGCTCGGCGGCGACATGGGCGACGTCGGCACCAAGCTCGGCACCTCGGCGACCTACTACCGCCAGGCCGAGCAGAACGCCCACAACAGCATGCGCAACCCGAACGCGCCCGCCTCGAACGGCACCGAGCCGGACCCCTTCGACACCGCCGTCGTCCCCGGCCCGGTCAAGCCGCGCAGCGCGAAGGCGGCCGAGTAGCCATGGACATCAAGACCCTGCACGACGCCGACGTCATCGGCATCACCAGCGCGAAGAACGCCTTCGACACCCTGGCCACCGCCTTCGGCCAGCACATCGAGAACTGGCAGCACGAGGTCGTCGACCGGCTGAACCACTCCGAGTGGACCGGGACGGCCGCCGGGCACGCCAACACCCGGATCCAGGACCTGGGAAACGAACTCCAGGCCGCCAAGCAGGAACTCGGCCTGGTCAGCCGGGCCCTGCAGGACGCCTACGACGGCTTCGCGGCCGCCCAGGCCCACCTGATCAACGCCCTGGACGACGCCAAGACCCACAAGCTGACCGTCGCCGCGGACGGTGCGATCACCTGGGAGAAGGACCCCAACTCCCCCAACTTCGCGGGCACGGACGCCGAGGCGCAGGCCAAGCAGATCCAGGCCCGGATCACCGCCGCCCTCAACGAGGCCGACCACGCCGACCAGACCATCAACACCCGGCTCGGCCACCTCGCCACCAACGCGAGCAACGGCACCGGCCTGGACTCCGCCACCGCGAAGGCCGACCAGGCCGCCGCGGACGCCCTCGGCCAGATCCCTCCCGCCGGCACCGACCCGAACAGCGTCAAGGCCTGGTGGAACGGGCTGACCGACGAGCAGCAGCACCGGATGGTCCTCAACCACCCCGACCAGATCGGCAACCTCGACGGCATCCCCGCCACCGGCCGGGACGAGGCCAACCGGATCAACCTGGCGCGCGGCAAGCAGGACGTCCAGCACCAGCTCGACGCGCTCGGCGCCGCGCCGCCGGCGACCGTGGGCAACGGCAGGTTCATCCGCCCGAACCCCGCCTACACGGACTGGCAGCACAAGCACGACGAGCTGGCCGACAAGATGAACGGCATCAACGCCATCGAGAGCCGGCTGAACACGCCCGTCGACGCCCAGCACCCGCCGACCTTCCTGATGGGCTTCGACACCAACGGCAAGGGCCACGCCATCGTCGCGGTCAACAACCCCGACACGGCCGACAACGTGTCGACGTACGTCCCCGGCACCGGCGCCCGGCTCGGCAGCATCAACAGCGACATCAACCGCTCGGACGCGATGGTCGCCTCCGCCAACGCCGCGGGCACCGGCAAGACCACCTCGTCGATCACCTGGGTCGGCTACGACGCACCCCAGAACATCATCCCCGAGGCCGCGGACGACACCTACGCGAAGAACGCGGAGGACAAGCTGGTCGGCTTCGAGAACGGACTGCACGCCACCCACAACGGGGCCATCGGGAACAACACCATCCTGGCCCACAGCTACGGCACCACGGTCGTCGGCTACACCATGCGCGACCACGGCCTCCCGGTCGACAACGCCGTCCTGATCGCCAGCCCCGGCGCCGGCGTCGAGAACGCCAAGGACCTGCGGATCGACCCCTCCCACGTGTACGCCGCGCAGAGCCCGGCCGACGCGATCGGCTGGGCCGCCGCCACCGA
The DNA here is from genome assembly GCF_042266305.1 of Kitasatospora sp. NPDC056076. Classification (NCBI taxonomy): domain Bacteria; kingdom Bacillati; phylum Actinomycetota; class Actinomycetes; order Kitasatosporales; family Streptomycetaceae; genus Kitasatospora; species Kitasatospora sp. NPDC056076. Next base: position 54,164 of record NZ_JBHJWG010000004.1, on the reverse strand, counting down.
CCCCGGCGGGATGGGCGACAACCTCTGGGACAACATCAAGACCGACTTCGGCTTCGGCGACGGCGACCACCACCTGATGTACGGCCGGCAGACCACCGCCCCGCAGTTCGGTGCGAACGTCATGCCCGTCGACCCCGACGCCGGTCACTCCGACTACTGGAACAACGGTTCACCCACCCTGGCCGCCATGGGCCAGGTCATCGCCGGAAAGCCCAACTCATGACCGCCACCACACCCGTCCCGCTGATCGGGCGGGTCACCGCCGCAGCCCTCCTGGCGGTCACCGCCACGGCTCTGAGCGCCTGCGGGGCCGACACCCTCCAGGAGCGCGCGCAGCCCACCATCACCCTGGACCAGGCGAAGACGCAGATCGACGGCTACCTCGCCGCCGTCCAGGCCCGACTGCCGGTCCAGCCGGTGTCCTCGCCGCCCGCGTTCAGCGACCTGGAGTGCGACGCCAACGACATCGGCCCGCACGGCCGGAAGCAGACCAGCCGGGTCCGCGACCTCGGTGACGTGCCGTCGGACGCCAAGGCCAGGACGGTGACCGCCTTCCGCGACTACCTGACCGGACAGGGCTTCCAGGCCGTGCCGGAGCCGACGGGCTCCCACATCGACCGGATCCGACTGAGGAACCCGCAGAACCAGTTCCTCGCGATCCTGAACGGAACCTCCGACTCCGGCCACGACCTCACCCTCCAGGTCGGCTCGCCCTGCGTCTGGCCCGACGGCACGCCGGCCAAGTAGCCCAACTCCCCTTCGGGGCCGCACCTTTACCGAGGTGCGGCCCCTTCGCACACGCCCCGGTCGAACCCCTTTCCCGTTCTCGACGATCCGCTAGCATGCGTCGTCAGTTGTCGCTCGGACCGGCCCGGCGACCCGTCCGGCCACCGGTCCGGAACTGACGGGGGAACGAAGACATGGCAGAACCCGATGCGGGTTTGGCGTTCAAGGTCAAACCGTCCGAGCTGGACGGCTGCGGACAGAGCGCGCAACACATCGGCGGTCTCATACCCGGCGAGACCGCGAAGATCACCGATCCGTGCAGCCAGGCCGCCGGCACCCTGCAAGGCTGGCTCACCGCCGCCGCGTTGACCACCTGCGGCAGCAGCTGGAAGACCCTGCTGGACAGGCTCGGCGGCGACATGGGCGACTTCGGCACCAAGCTCGGCACCTCGGCGACCTACTACCGGCAGGTCGAGCAGGACATCCACACCAACATGATCCACCCGGACACCCCGGTCCCGACCACCAAGGAGCCCGACCCGTTCGGCACCGTCGTCGTCCCCGGCCCGGTGGGACCGCGCAGTGCGAAGGCGGTGGAGTAGCCGATGGACATCAAGACGCTGAACGGCGCCGACTTCGGCAACCTCGCCACCGCCAAGGGCGCCTTCGACACCCTCTCCACCGCCTTCGGACAGCACGTGGAGAACTGGCAGCACGAGGTCGTCGACCGGCTGACCCGCTCCGAGTGGACCGGGACGGCCGGCGGCCACGCCCAGACCCGGATGCAGACGCTGCACGACGAACTCCAGGCCGCCCAACAGGAGATCGGGCTCATCAGCCGGGCCCTCCAGGACGCCTCCGAGGCCTTCGTCGCCGCCCAGACCCACCTGTCCAACGCCCTCAACGACGCCAAGGCCCACAAGCTGACCGTCGCCCCCGACGGCGGGATCACCTGGGACAAGGACCCCAACTCCCCCAACTTCGCGGGCACGGACGCCGACACCCTGGCCAAGGACATCCAGAGCCGGATCACCGCCGCCCTCACCGAGGCCGACCACGCGGACCGGACGATCAGCAGCCGACTCGCCCACCTCACCACCAACGCGACCAACGCCACCGGACTCGACTCCGCCGTCGCGAAGAACGACACGGCCGCCGCGAACGCGCTCCAACAGGTCCCCTCCGCGGGCACCGACCCCAACAGCGTCAAGGCCTGGTGGGACAGCCTGACCGACGAGCAGCAGCGGATGATGGCCCTCACCCACCCGGAGCAGATCGGCAACCTCGACGGCATCCCCGCCACCGGCCGCGACCAGGCCAACCGGATCACCCTCGCCAAGACGCACGCCGACCTCCAGCAGCGGCTCGACGCCCTCGGCCCGGAGCCCGACTCGGTGGTGGGCACGCCGTACGGCGCCGTCGAGCCCCCGGACCACAAGCTCTGGAAGCAGGAGCACGACGGGCTCGTCGACCAGCTGAACGGCATCAAGGCGATCGAGGACCGGATGAAGGTCCCCGTCGACGCCAACCATCCGCAGACCTACCTGCTCGGCTACGACAACGCCGGTCGCGGCCACGCCATCGTCGCGAGCGGCAACCCGGACACCGCCGACAACGTCTCGACGTACGTCCCCGGCACCGGAGCGCGGCTCGGCCACATCGGCAGCGACATCGAGCGCTCGGACGCCATGGTCGCTGCGGCCAACGCGGCCGGCACCGGGAAGACCACCTCCTCGATCACCTGGATCGGCTACGACGCCCCGCAGTCCCTCGCCGATGCCACGGACGACCAGTACGCGAAGGACGCGGAGAACAAGCTGGTCGGCTTCGAGAACGGACTGCACGCCACCCACAACGGGACCATCGGCAACAACACGATCCTCGGGCACAGCTACGGCACCACGACCATCGGCTACACCATGAAGGACCACGGGCTCCCGGTCGACAACGTCGTCCTGATCGCCAGCCCCGGCGCCGGCGTCGACTCCGCCAAGGACCTCCGCATCGACCCGTCCCACGTGTACGCGGCACAGAGCCCGTCCGACATGATCGGCATGGCCACCGCCATCGACCCCGGCGGAATGGCGCAGAACCTCTGGGACAACACGGTGAGCAACCTGCCCTTCGTCGACGACGACGACCACCACCTGATCCACGGCCGCCAGACCACCGTGTCCGACTTCGGCGCGAACGTCATGCCGGTCGACCCCAAGGCCGGGCACTCCGACTACTGGAACAACGGCTCGCCGACGCTGGCCGCGATGGGGCGGGTCATCGCGGGCAAGTAGCGGCCGCCTCCTCGGCGGTCCGGGGCCGCAGCCGCTCGCCGGCTGCGGCCCCTACTCCTGCCCCGCTACTCCTGCCGCACGGCCGCCGCCAGGTGCGCACGGAACCAACGGTGGTCAGGATCGGCCGAGTTGCGCGGGTGCCAGGCCATCCCCAGTTCCAGCGGCGGGAGTTCGAGCGGGATCGGGAAGGTGCGCAGGCCCAGCGCCTCGAAGGCCTCCGGCAGCCAGTCCGCGGCCCCGAGCGTCACCAGGTCGGAGTCCCGGGCCAGCAGCATCGCGGCGGTGTGGCTGGGCACCACCACCGCGACCCGGCGGCGCAGGCCGCGCTCGGCCAGCGCCGCGTCGATCGGCCCGAGCCGCTTGCCGCGCCGCGAGACGCCGATGTGGTCGGCGGCGGCGAACCGCCGGGCGGTGATCCGCCCGTCGAACAGCGGGTGCCCGGCCCGCGCCACGCCGGCCACCGGCGCCGTCACCAGCGGCCGGGTGCGGATCTCCGGGTCCAACTGCCCCAGCACGCCGACCTCGACGTCCACCCGCCCCTGACGCAGGCCCGGTCCGCCCTCCAGCGACTCCGGCAGGAACAGCACGTCCACGCCCGGGGCCTCGGCCCGGATCCGCCCGGCCAGCCGGCCGGCCGCCCGGACCAGCACCGCGTCCGTGCTCTGCACCGTGAAGGTCCGCTCCAGGTGGACCGGGTCGAAACCCGCCCCGGGCCGCAGCACGTTGTCGCAGCCCCGCAGCAACTCCGCCACCTCCTCCCGCAGTTCCAGCGCCCGCGGGGTCGGCACCAGCCCCTGCCCGGCCCGCACCAGCAGCGGGTCGCCGACCGCGCGGCGCAGCCGGGCCAGCATCCGGCTCGCCGCCGCCGGCGAGGTGCCGAGCCGCTCGGCGGCCCGGGTCACGCTGTTCTCCTGGAGCAGGGCGTCCAGCGCCCGCAGCAGGTTGAGGTCCATCAGTGGGCTCCTGAGCTGCAGTTTTGCGTCGGGGGCAATGACCCCGTGCCGATCCTTGCATGGTTCGACCGGCCTGGGGCGAGCACAGTGGGAACCGTTCACGAAGCACCCGCCGGTACCCACCGGACACCCACCAGGAGTTCCCGTGCCGAACACCCCCCTCGACGCCCGCGCCCACCTCGACACCCGGGGCCAGCTCGACGCCCGCGCCCACCTCGCCGGCGATGTCCTCGCCGTCGTCAGCCAGAGCGGCCCGACCGTCTCCTTCTTCGACGCCGCCACCGACGCGCTGCTCGACACCGTCGAGGTCCCGGCCCAGCCGCACGAGCTGTGCTTCGACCCGACGCAGCGCCTGCTCTGGTGCACCAGCGCGTACCGCTCCGGCTACTACAACGCCCACGACGGCCACAGCACCGAACTGACCGTCATCGACGCCGACACCCGCACCGTCGTCGAGGTGATCGACCTCGCCCCCGAGCACGGCCCGCACGGCCTGGCCCTGGACCCGGTCCGCGGCCGGCTCTACGTCAGCGTCGAGGCCTCGGCGCACCGACCCGGCGGCGTGGTGGTCGTCGACACCGCGACCCGCCGCCCGCTCGGCCGGATCGACACCGACGCCCCGGGCCCGCACTGGTTCGCCATCTCCCCGGACGGGCGCACCGGTTACGCCACCAACAAGGAGGCCCCGTACGTCTCCGTGGTCGACCTCGACCGCGGCACGCTGACCGCCAAGATCACCGTCCCCGGCAGCGAGGGCCTGGCCGTCTCCGCCGACGGCGCCCGGGTGTACGTCGGCGGGCCCTACCTCGGCTTCGCCGGGAAGCCCGACGCCGCGCCCGGCATCCGCGTCCTGGACACCCGTACGGCCTCCGTGGTCGACGTGCTGCCCACCGGCTCCGCCGTCCTGCCGGTCCACCTGACCAGCGGCGGCCGCCTCCTGGCCGGCGAGATCCACGCCACCACCAGCCCCGACTCGCCGCTCGGCCGGCAGGACCCCGGCTGCCTCACCGTCTTCTCCGCGGCCACCCACCGCAGGCTCGGCTCCGTCGAGGTCGGCCGCTTCCCGCTGACCATCACCTCCTCCCCCGACGGCCGGTTCGGCTACGTCGCCTCCGTCGTCTCCTCGACCGTGGACGTCGTCGACCTCGACACCCTGACCCCGGTCACCCGCCTCACCGTCCCCAAGCTCGCCGAGCCCGGCGCCCACGGCCTGGCCTACCTGCCCCGCCCGGCCTGACCCCTCCCGGCTCCGTGCTCCGGGCTGCGGCAGGAGTCTTGCCGCCGCCCGGTGCCGGGCGCATCCTGGGGCCCACCCGTCGTACCGGGAGGGAGAGGGGACAGGATGCGACGCCGCCTCGGGGCGCTCTGGTCGACGCTGGCACTGGTGACGGCACTCGGCCCGGCCACCGCCTGCGATCCGGCCCTCGACCCCGGCACCTACCGCCACCCGGTGCCGCTCCCCGAGGCCGCCCCGCCCTCCGCCCAGTGGATCGCGGACCTCGTCGGCGGGCTCAACCTGCCGCCGCAGTGCCCGAAGCCGGCCCTGGCGACCATGGTCGTCCTCGACACCGACGGGCGGACCCGGGCCGTGGCCCTCTGGCTGCCGGACAACCTCGACGTCTGCTACGCCGTCGTCAACCACGCGGGCGTCACGCCCACCACCGTCTGGTTCGCCGCCGTCGCCGACCTCGTCCCCCGCACCCCGATGCCCGCCGACACCACGGCGGGCGTGGACTCCTACGCCTTCACGGCCTACCGCGGCCAGGTGGACGACATCACGGTCTCCGGCGACCCGGACCACCTCGTCAGCCCCGTCCGGCGCCGCACCCTCGACCTCGGTGCCGGCGACCTCGTCACCTTCGCCGCCTACCACTACCGGATCCCCCCGACCGGCCGCCCGCTCACCCTCACCCTCTGCACCCCCACCGGCACCTGCCGCGACGCCCACTGACGCACCGTCACCTCCGTGCCGGACCGGGACGGTTCCGTGACCCCGCAGCGCCTTGTCGACCGCCCCGCCCTGGCCGACCCTGGACCCATCGGAGCGCTACGGGGGGTACGCGATGAAACGCCTTGTCGGACTGGTGAGTTCGGTGGCCGTCCTGGCCGCCGTGACGGCCTGCGGAGTCTTCGCCGACGACGGGCCGCCGCGCCACACGGTGGTGCTGCCCGAACCGGCGCCGCCGTCCGCCCAGTGGATCGTCGACGCCGTCGACCGGCCGGGGCTCCTGGTGAAGCAGTGCCCGAAGCCGACCCTCGCCACCCTCGCGGTACTCGACGACGACGGGCACTCCCGAGCGGTCGCGTTCTGGTTGAAGGACAACCTCGACGTCTGCTGGGTGCACCTCGGCGACCCGTGGGAGGGAACCGAGTCCATCCCGATCGACGATCAGACCAGGGACACGGAGCTGGTGGCGAACGGGGTACTGGGGCCGGAGCAGTACCTGTTCACCGCCTTCTCCGGCCGCCAAGACGACGTCAAGGTGACCGGCGACACCGACCACGTCGCCGCCCCACCCCGCTTCCGCGCGGTCGACCTCGGCGGCGGCAGGTTCGTCACCTTCGCCGAGTTCCGCCTCCTGTCGCCCACCCACGGCGAGGACCTCACGGTGTACCTCTGCCCCACCTCCGGCGACTGCCACTACACGAGCCCCTCCGCCACCGAGTTCCCCACCCTCCCGACCCCCGAGTCATCCCCCAAGAGCACCCCCTAAGGGAGTGAACGCGCACGCCAGAGGGCATGGCAGGTCGTGGCAGTCAGTCCGTCGAGCGTGAGAAGGTAACGCGCATGAAGCCCATCAATTTCGTCCTCAACGTCATCTGGCTGCTCTTCTGCGGCATCTGGATGGCCATCGGGTACGTCGTCGCCGGAATCATCTGCTGCGTGCTGATCGTGACCATCCCGTTCGGCATCGCCTCGTTCCGGATCGCCGGCTTCATACTGTGGCCCTTCGGACGGACGACCGTCGAACGGCCGGACGCCGGGGCCGCGTCCTGCGTCGGCAACGTGATCTGGTTCGTCTTCGCCGGATGGTGGCTGGCGATCGCCCACCTGGTGACCAGCATCCCGCTGTTCCTGTCGATCATCGGGATCCCCTTCGGCTGGGCCAACCTCAAGATGATCCCGATCTCGCTGATGCCCCTCGGCCGCGAGATCGTCTCCACCGACGAGGCCTGGGGCACCCGCTACTGAGCGCCACCACCGACGCTGATGGCCGACGAGGAAGGCTCCTCGTCGGCCATCAGCGTTCGTGCTGGTCAGATCTGCGGGCATCACCCTGGACCACGAACGTCTGCGCTTCTGCCTCCACCCGCGGGCCCCGGAACCGCTGCCGAGGCGCCGGATCAGGCCGGTACCAGGTCCGCGTAGAAGATCACGTTCCCGGTCCGGTGCCCGTCCCTGATCTCACCACCGCAGGTCAGCAGTCGCAGTTCCGGCCGGTCGGTGGCGCCGTAGACCTTCTCGGTCGGGAAGGCCTTCTTGTCCACCTTCTCGATCTCGCGGACCGCGAAGACGGCCGTGGTGCCGTCCTCACGGGGCACCACGATCCGGTCGCCGAGCCTGATCTTCTCGACGTCCTTCATCAGGGCCGGCCCGTGCCTGGTGTCGAAGTGGGCCACGAGCACGGACGCCCCCGGTTCACCCGGGGTCGGACTCCCCTCCCACCACCCCGGAAGGTCCGCCTCCTTGTCGGGATCCGGCACCCCGAGCTCGCCCTTGTCGTCGATCTTCAGATCGACCATCCTCTTCGCGTCGACACCGGCCGACCCGATCTTGAGCCCCGTCGGCCGGGACTTCGGAAGGGAGGCCGCCGCAGTGGCCGGCGACGCGGTAGCGGTGCTGACGATCTCGGGGGCGGCGGGGAGCACAGGGCTGTCCCCACCGCCGCAGGCGGTGAGCAGGGCAGCCGCCGCGACGGCGACCGCAACGACGGTGACGCGGGTTCGGGTCATGGGTGTCCTCCGGGCAGGCATGGAACGGCCGCCGGGCGGGGGGAAACCCACTCGCGCGGCGGCCGTCGATCGAGGGATCAGACGTTGCTGCGGCCGCGCCACAGCAGCACGAAGCCGAGGCCGGCGGCGCCGACGGCGGCCGCACCGGCCCCGCCGTACACCAGCTCGGCGCTGTCACCGGTGCCGACGCCCTCGGCACCGGCCTTCACGCCGCCCTTGGGCGTGACCGCCGCCTTCTTGTCACCGGGCTGGCCCTTGTCGCCCTTGTCACCCTTGTCACCGGGCTGACCCTTGTCACCCTTGTCACCCTTGTCACCCTTGCCACCAGGCTGACCCTTGTCGCCAGGCTGACCCTTGTCGCCCTTGTCACCCTTGTCGCCGGGCTGGCCCTTCTCGCCCTTGTCACCGGGCTGACCCTTGTCGCCCTTGTCACCCGGGGCAAGCTTGGTGGCCGTGACCTTGCCGTCGGAGGCCAGGGCGAAGCTGTAGTGACCGTGCCGGCCGGTGGAATCGCCGGGGTTGGTCAGCGTGAGCTGGATCTTGCCCGAGGCATCGTGGATCTTCGCGGTGTACGCCGTGATCTTGCCCGTCCGGGTCGAGACCTCCTGCTTGTAGACGTCGGCCACATAGCCGTCGGCCAGCTTCTGCGTGACCGGCTTCTCGGGCTTCGCCTGGTCCTTCGTGGCCGTCACCTTGCCGTCGGAGGCCAGGGCGAAGCTGTAGCCACCGTGCCGCCCCGTGGAATCGCCGGGGTTGGTCAACGTGGCCAGGTCCCCGCTCATACCCCTGCGGATCTTCGCGGTGTATGCCGCGATCTTGCCCGTCCGGGTAGAGACGACCTGCTCGTGGACGTCAGCCACGTAGCCGTCGGCCAGCTCCTGCGTGTTCGGCACCTCCTCGACCGTCAGGATGCCGTCGAAGGCCAGGGTGAAGTTGTAGTTGTGGAGGCGGCCGGTCCTCACGCCATGGAAATCCAGCTTTATGGACTCGCCACTCAGGTCATAGGTGATGGTCACCATGGTTCGCGAACCAGGCTTACTGCCCGTGTAGTCCGCGCTGTAGCCATCGGGCAGGTCGTGGGACTTTGCCTTCGACGCGGCCTGCAGTGCGTTGGACGAAGGGGCGTGCCCGGTGTCGGCGGCGTGGGCGAGGCCCAGGGGGAGGGACAGGGCCGCCGTGGCACCCACGACGGTGACAGCAACTCGGAGAGCGGAACGCATTTTTCGCGAATCCCCTTGTCTCGCTGACCGAGATCAGCGACTCATCGGATGAATTTCGGGAAGCGTACGTTCGACCAAGGAGAGACAAGTAATGCGCCTGAACGGGCCTTCAGGTACAAGAGCAGCCGCCCGCCGGGAGTTCACTTCAGTGGATTCACCAAAGGCGACCGAACCCGCCCCAGAAGGTCCTGTAGTCCTGAAACCGTTGGGGTTCTGAGTTATTGACCTTGCGTGGGTGAGCCACCTGGGGACGCTCTGCTCTTGTCGCCGTCGGCACAGGAGGTGGAGCGGCAGGCCGTGGTGGAGCATCAACCCTGTGAGCTCGGGCTTGCCGGCCAGTTGTGGACGCCCTCACAGGTCGGCTCCGACCGAGTCGCGTCGCCGCAGCCCTCATCTGGCTCGGCAGACTCCCCACCTGAGATGACTCCTCAAAGGCAGCTGTGGGGGCGACAAAGGTGAATGGGGATTCATCCTCTGTCGACGATGTATCGATTATTCTCCGGCCGCGTGGACGATCGATCCTCGCCCGGACCTCTCAGTCGAGAGGAACGGTGGCGCGGACGTGCCAACCGGTTGCGTGTTCGTAGCGCCTTCCTGCCGCCGTGGTCGGCCACGGACACCGACACAGCGCCGACAGAGGAACGGGTGGCCGAAACCGAGAACCGGGTAGCGCGGGAAGAATGTCGGCGGATGTTGATGAGTGCCTCGAGCACCAGCCGGTAGACGGCGTCCTCAACCTCGGGCGGGGCAGCGCCGATCACGAAACGGTCGATCAGGTCCGCCAGGCCGAAGGCCCTCGCCGGCGGCTGTTCGGTGAGCGGCCGGCCTTCCGACTCGCGAAGGGTCCGCAGCGTGCCCTCCATGGGCTCCAGGGCACGGAGCCCGGCCGAATCGAGCCGGTCGAGCAGTTCCTCGATCTGCGCCGCGTCGTGGCCACTGACCTGGGCCGCCTGCACCTCCAGCAGGATGCCGGTGACCTCGTGGGCCACGAAGTCGTGCAGGTCCCGGGCTCCTTCGAGCCGCTGCTCGCGGCTGGCTTCGCGTACGGCGCGGACCCGGCGGGCGGCCAGGGCTCCAACTGCCCGGAGCCACCCGTGATCCCCAGTACCCGTGTCCGTCCCCGCCGCCGCGCCAGGCTCCTCGGTGCCACGGCCGCCTGCAGCCAGCGTGCCGACCTGCCCCCGGAGCCCAAGGTCACCAGCACCTCGGCCGCTTCGACCCCCAGTGCCGTCGCACGGGCGTTGCCGAAGGCGCGCCCGACCGGGATGAGGATCGAGACGGCCGGTGTCGACAGCAGGAAGATGGTCGACCTCGAGCTCGACGCCACCGGCGAGCTCGGTGTCCCGGATCCCGACACCGACGCGAACAGCCCCGGCTGGTGGACCGGGAGCGTCACCCCGGGGGAGACCGGGATCGCCGTCCTGGTGGCGCACTTCGACACCAGGCACGGCCCTGCGCTGATGAAGGACGTCGAGAAGGTCGAGCTGGGCGACACCGTCGTCGTCCCGCGCGAGGACGGCAGCACCGCGGAGTTCAGGATCCGTGAGATCCAGAACGTGAAGAAGAAGGACTTCCCGACCGACAAGGTCTACGGTGCGACCGACCACGCCGAACTCCGCCTGCTGACCTGCGGCGGCGGGATCGAGCACGGGCACCGCACCGACAACATCATCTTCTACGCCGACCTCGCCGCGTAACGCGCGCCTCCCACGGGCGGCGGATCGGCGACGCCGCGGCCCGTCCCCGCCCGGGGGCGGGCCGCGGGCGTTCCCGGGGTCAGAGGCCGAGGATGCGCAGCGCCTGCGCGCGCATCTCGACCTTGCGGATCTTGCCGGTGACGGTCATCGGGAACTCCTCGACCACGTGCACGTAGCGCGGGACCTTGAAGTGGGCCAGCCGCCCGGCGCAGTAGGCGGCCACGGCCTCGGCGGTGAGCGGCTCGGCGCCCTCGCGCATCCGGATCCAGGCCATCAGCTCCTCGCCGTACCTGGGGTCGGGGACGCCGATCACCTGGACGTCGAGGACGTCGGGGTGGGTGTAGAGGAACTCCTCGATCTCGCGCGGGTAGAGGTTCTCCCCGCCGCGGATGACCATGTCCTTGATCCGGCCGGTGATGGCGAGGTAGCCGTCCGCGTCCATCACCGCGAGGTCCCCGGTGTGCATCCAGCGGGCCGCGTCGACGGCCTCGGCGGTGCGCTCGGGCTCGTCCCAGTAGCCGAGCATGACGGAGTAGCCGCGGGTGCACAGCTCGCCGGGCTCGCCGCGCGGGACGGTGCGGCCGGTGGCCGGATCGACGACCTTGACCTCCAGGTGCGGGCCGACCCGGCCGACGGTGGAGACCCGGCGCTCGACCGGGTCGTCGGTGCGGGTCTGGGTGGAGACCGGCGAGGTCTCGGTCATGCCGTAGCAGATGGACACCTCCGCCATGCCCATCCGCTCGATGACCTCCTTCATCACCTCGGCCGGGCAGGGCGAGCCCGCCATGATGCCGGTGCGCAGGCTGCCCAGGTCGTAGCGGTCGAAGTCCGGGTCGGCGAGTTCGGCGATGAACATGGTCGGCACGCCGTACAGCGAGGTGCAGCGCTCGGCGGCGACGGCGGCCAGGGTGGCGCCGGGTTCGAAGGAGGGCGCCGGGATGACCACGCAGGCGCCGTGCGAGGTGGCGGCGAGGTTGCCCATGACCATGCCGAAGCAGTGGTAGAAGGGCACCGGGACGCAGATCCGGTCCTGCTCGGTGTAGTCGAGCAACTCGCCCACGAAGTAACCGTTGTTGAGGATGTTGTGGTGCGAGAGTGTGGCGCCCTTGGGGAAGCCGGTGGTGCCCGAGGTGTACTGGATGTTGATCGGGTCGTCGGGCACCAGCTCGCCCTGGCGGGCGGCCAGCGGGGCGGGGTCGGCGGCGCGGCCGGCGGCCAGCACCTCGTCCCAGGCGGGGCTGCCGAGCAGCAGCACCCGCTCCAACCCGGCGCAGCGGGGCCGGACTTCGCCGATCATCCCGGCGTAGTCCGAGGTCTTGAAGCGCTCGGCGGCGACCAGCAGTCGGATCCCGGCCTGGTTCAGCACGTACTCCAGCTCGTGCGCCCGGTAGGCCGGGTTGACGGTGACCAGGACGGCGCCGAGCTTGGCGGTGGCGTACTGGGTGAGCGTCCACTCCGCGCAGTTGGGGGCCCAGATGCCGACCCGGTCGCCCTTGGCGATGCCGAGCTCCAGCAGGCCGAGGGCCAGCGCGTCGACGTCGGCAGCGAGTTGGGCGTACGTCCAGCGGCGGCCGGTGGGGCGGTCGACCAGGGCCTCGCGGTCGGGGAAGGCGCGCACCGCGCGGTCGAGGTTCTCCCCGATGGTGTCGCCGAGCAGCGGGACGGCCGAGGTCCCGGAGGCGTAGCTGCGCTGGGCGGGCGGTGTCGGCACGGGCGGGCTCCTGGGTGCGGCGGTGCGGGACAGGGGACCATGCTCGCGGTCCCCGGCCCGCGCCGCCACCCCCGAACGGGGGTACCGGCACGGCACCGGGGCCGCCCGTCGGCTGCGACGGACGGCCCCGGTGCGCGGGTCAGGCGTTGATGCAGGTGTTGCCGAAGGCCGGGTTGAGGATGCTGATGACGCCGATCGAGTTGCCGCAGACGTTGGCCTCGAGGTTGATCGGGATCTGGATCTGGTTGCCGGAGAGCACACCGGGCGAACCGAAGGCGACACCGTTCGCGGTCGCGCCGCTGGCGGCGGCGGTGCCGGCACCGGCGATGACGGCCACCGCGGCGAGCGCGGTGGCGGCGAGGGTGGTGCGAATACGCATTGCGTCACTCCTTGAGAGGGTGGCGGAACTCCGTGTGACGATCACACTCGCACCGATCGAACTCCACGGCAGGCCGGAAGCGGCCGAATTGGTCACCCCGAGGGCGTGTCGCCCTCCCGCCGGCCCTCCCGCCGGCCCTCCCGCAGGCCCTCCCCCGGCTCCGCACCCGACCCGCCGAACCCGGACACGCTCAGTGATCCCAGCAGCTCCCGGGCCGGTTCCAGCCCCGGTTCGGCCTCCAGCGCGCGGTGCAGCAGGCCGAGCGCGAGCGCCTCCTCCCCCGCCCCCAGCGCCGTCAGGGCCCGGTTGTAGTCGATCCGACCGGCGTAACGCAGCCGGAACAGCACGCCCAGGTCCTCCCGGCAGGACGGGCAGCCCAGCGACCGCCGGTCCGCCGGGACCTTGCACAGCGGGCAGCGGACCTCCGGATCCTCGGGCGCTCCGGGCACGGCAGGTACGTCGGGAGTGGTCATCGCGGACCGGCCTCCTCCGGGCGCACCGGGCCGAGCGACTCGGCGGCCGGCTCGCTGCCCAGTTCCCGCTGCGCCTGGGCGTACAGCGCCAGCAGGTTCGACATGTGGGTGTTGACCGCCTCCATGTTGGGCGCCTCCACCGCCTCGTCCAGGCCGCGCAGCTCCGCCATGATCCGCTGCCCGAGGGCCGGCGACACCATGTTCTGGTTGACGTAGATGTTGCACATGGTGAGCATCCGGAAGGTGTGGCCGAGCGAGTCGCACAGCTCGTCCGCCTTCTGGGCCGCGCGCATCGCGCCCTCCCAGTCGGCCGCCTCCCGGCGCAGGCGCAGCTCGGCGGCCACCGAGCGCAGCCGGTCCAGGTCGCTCGGGTCCAGGTGCTTCTCGCAGTAGTGGATGAACAGGCTCAGGTAGGCCTCCGAGCCGCGCACCCAGCGCTGCGCCTTGAGCTGGCGCTGCGCCCGCTCCAGCGCCTCGTCCACCGACCGGCCGCGGGTCTGCCCGGCCGCCAGGTCGTCCAGGGCGTCCATCAGCCGCTGCGCCTCGCGCATCTCGGCCTCGGTGAGCTCGCCGCCCCAGCGGTCGGTGAAGGACTCGATCTGCCGCTGCTGCTCCTCGACCTGCACCTTCAACTCGGGGTCGAGGGTGACCCGCTCCAGCTTGACGGTCTTCTCCGCGCCGCCCTGGATCCGCACCGACAGGGTGATGGTGCGGTCGCGGTCCAGGCCGAAGGAGACCTCCACCGGGGTGCGGCCGCCGAGGCCCTCGGGCAGGCGCAGGGTGAGGTGGCCGATCAGCTCGTTCTGCTGGGCGATCTCGTGCTCGCCCTCGTAGACGGCGATCTCCAGCCGTTGGCGGCCGCTGCCGGAGACCACGAACTCCCGGCCGACCGGCGAACTGGTCGGGTAGCTGGTGTTCTTGGGGATCATGACGGCCAGCCGGCCGTCGTTGAGCTCGATGCCGAGGTTCTTCGGGGTGATGTCGAAGGGGTTGGTGACCTGCATCAACTCGCCGCAGCCCGCACAGACTTCGCTGCCCGGTGGGTTGACGGTGGCGCAGGAGGAGCAGCGCAGGCCGACGTCCTCGGCAGCGGTGGAGGCCACCTTGGTGTGGCCCGGGGCGGCCGAGTTGAGCGGCTCACCGCACAGTTCGCAGGCGGTGACGCCGGGGGCGGCCGGGGTGCCGCACCGCGGGCAGTTGTCGGCGCGCAGCGCGGTGGTGGCCTGGGACTGCTGCGGGATCCTCGCGCCGGAGCCGGCCGAGCCGGACCCGGCCGCGCCGTCGGCGGCCGAACCGTCCATCTCCTGGGCGCACTTGGGGCAGGCCGACGCCCCGGCCTCGACCGGGACGTGGCAGGTCGGGCAGGAGACCCGGTCGCCGCCGAGCAGGGAGGTCGCGCAGTTGGCGCAGTTGGAGGCCGAGAGGTCCCCGGGGGCCCGGCACTCCGGGCACTCCACCTCGCCGACCAGGGCGGACTGCACGGCCGCGCCGAGCGCCACGCACTGCATCGGGTTGACGCCGCGCTTGATCCGGCGGGTGCCGAACACCTCGCCGAGGCGCCGCTCGACCAGCGGGATCGCGGTCGAACCGCCGACCAGCACCACCTCGTCGACGTCCCCGACGGTCAGGTTGGCCTGCATGATCGCCTTGTGGGTCAGCTCGATGGTCCGCTCGATCTGGGCCTCGATCAGCTCCTCGAAGCGGGCCCGCTCGAACTCCGTCTCCAGCACCAGCTGTCCGGCGCCCAGGCCGGGCAGGATCACCTCGGAGGACTGCTGGTTGGACAGCTCGATCTTGACCGTCTCGGCCGTCGAGGCGATCTTCGGGCGGTCCCGCAGGTCCGGCTGGTAGTCGGAGCCGTACTCCTCGCGGATGTCCTCCAGCAGCGCGGTGGTGATCGCCCGGTCGAAGTCGTCGCCGCCCAGCAGGTTGTCGCCCTCGATGCCGAGCACCGAGACCGAACCGGGCACCAGCAGCAGGATGGAGATGTCGAAGGTGCCGCCGCCGAGGTCGTACACCAGGACGGTGCGGCCCTCGTCCCCGGCGTCGCTCGCCAGCCCGTACGCGAGCGCGGCGGCGGTCGGCTCGTTGATGATCCGCAGCACGTGCAGGCCCGCCATCCGGCCCGCCTCCTGGGTGGCGGCCACCTGCCGCTCGCCGAAGTACGCGGGGACGGTGATCACCGCCCGGTGGAAGGGCTCCCCGAGGCGCTGCTCGGCGTCCTGCTTGAGCCGGTGCAGGATGATCGCGGAGATCTCGATCGGGGTGTAGGAGCGGCCGTTGAACCAGACGTTGACGTCGCCGTCGGTGCCCGCGGTGACCTTGTAGTCGACCTCCTTGAGCGCCGCCTGGACCTGCGGGTCCTTGAACTTGCGGCCCATGAAGCGCTTGACCGAGCGGATCACGTTCGCGCCGTCGATGGCGATCCGGCTGCGCGCGGTCGAACCGACCAGCAGCTCGCCCTTGCGGCCGCTGCCGACCACGGAGGGCGTGGCCTCCTGGTTCTGCCGGTTGAAGATGATCTCCGGCGCGCCCCGGCGCAGGTGGGCCACCACGGAGTTGGTGGTGCCCAGGTCGATGCCGAGTGTGCGGTACATGTCGTTCCCCTCTTGCCCCTCGTGGTCCTGGCTACTTCTTGCGTTTGGCGCGCTTGGCCGGCCGACCCGGCGCCTTGGCGTGCCGACGGACCCGGGGCGGCACCGGCCTGGCGGCGGGGTCGGGCGCGGCGGCCGTCGGCCGCTCGGGCTCCTTCGGCTCCTCGGGCTGCTCCGGCTCCTCAAGCCCGATCCGCGCGCTGCGCGGGTCCTCGACCGGCACCGGCACCGGCTCCGGCACCGACTCCGGTGCCGACTCCGCCGCCGACTCCGCTGCGGCGACCACCACTTGGGCCCGGCGCAGCACCTCCTGCTCCCAGAAGAAGCCGGTCACCACCGTCTGCAGCACCGTCTCCGGCGCCACCCCCGGCCGCACCTCGGTGCCCACGATCTCGGTCAGCGCCGGGTCGGCCGCCAGCCCCTCCAGCCGCATCGGCCGGACCCCGGCCTTGGCCAGCCGGCCGAGCAGCCGCCGACGGGTCGCCTCCAGCCCGGCGCCGCGGCCGAGCGCCACCAGCTCGCGGTCCAGCGCTAGGGCGGTCAGCGCGTCGTCCACCTCGATCAGGACGCCCAGCAGTTCCCGCTGTTCGGCCCGGGCCTGCTGCTTCTGCTCGGTCAGCTTGTTGCCCAACAGGGAGGACCGGAAAAGCAGTTGGGTGAACTTGGCCTCCAGGTCGACGGCCTCCGCACCCGGCGGGACCTCCAGCGGCCGGTGGCCGTCGAGCAGGGCTGCGGTCGGTCCATCGGCCGGTGCGGTCGGTGCGGTCGGCCCGGCGGGTGCGGTCGGTGCGTCGGTCATTGCGGGACCTCGATCTGGGGCAGCACGGACAGGTCGGCCGCGTAGCGGGCGGGGACGGGCGGTTCGGGGTCGGCGCCGCCGGGGGCGGGCTCGGCGAAGTCGGCGGCGGCCTCGGCCCGGTGCAGGGCGAGCAGGGCCGGGGCCGGCGGGAGGCCGGGGCGCTCGATCACCAGCAGCGGTTCGGCCAGCGCGGGGGCGAGCAACTCGGCGGCCTGGTCGACCGGTTCGGGCGGCAGCGGCTGTTGGAGGTCCACCTCCAGGCGCCGGTCCGGGTTGCGCAGCAGGGCCGCGGCGTCCTGGATCTGCTGGCGGCTGTACCGGCCCGCCTTGAGCGCCTTCCCGACCGAGAGGTTGATCTCGCGTACCCCGGCCGTGAGCGGGATGCCCAGGACCTCGTACGGCGACGGTTCGTGCAGTGGCATGGCGGGCGGTCTCTCTCCTCACGGTCCGGACGGGGCAGGGGGGTTGGGGGTAGCGGGCTGGGCGGTGCGGTCGGTGCGGACGCGGTGCACGGGCTACGACGGCGCCGGCCGTCCGGCGGTTGCCGGGGCCGGTCAGTAGCGGCGGCCGAGCTTGTTGATCCGGTCCGCCAGGGCGCGCAGTTCGCGGTCGTGGGGATTGTGCTGGAGGGCCAGTTCCATCGCCCCCTGGGCCTCCAGGTGGTTGCCGGCGTTGGCCCGGGCGACGGCGAACGAGCTGAGGACGATGCCGAGTTCGGTCTTGAGCTTGGCGGTGTCCTCCGGCGCGACGGCGAGTTCGAGCGCCTCGCGCAGCAGGCCGATCGCCTCGGCGTAGAGGCGCTCCTCGTAGAACGAGATCGCCCGGCTGCGCCAGACGCTGACCATCAGGCCGCGGATCTCGGCCGAGTCGTCGTAGGACCTGGCCTTGTGGAGCATCGCGGCCTGGGCCTGGAAGGTGCTGTTCTGCATGTGGTCGATGACGTGGTTGGCGAGCAGCACCGAGACCCGGCGGCCCGCCTCGCTCGCGGCGTCGCCCTCCCAGTCCGGGTCCCAGACCAGCGCCTCCAGCATCCGGGCGAGGGCGCGGGCGCTGTCGTCGACGAAGGCGGCGGAGCGGGCCAGTTGGCGCAGCACGAAGGCGAGGCCCCGGCGGTTCTCGGGGTCGTCGTCGAGTTCGATCAGCCGCTTCCACGTCCCGACGGCTTCCTGGAGTTCCGCGTCGGAGGCGTCCACCCGGCTGAGCTGACCGGCCCGGTTGCCGAGGGCGGCGCGCAGGAAGTGCCGGGCGGTCGGGTCGCCGGGGGCGAGCTCGGCGCTCTTGGCCAGCAGTTCGAGGGCGCGCAGGTAGTCCTTCTCCTCGTTGTTGATCTTGCGGGCCCACTGGGCGTAGGTCGCGCCGAGGTCGCCGCGCACCTCCGGGTCGTCCGGGGCCAGCGCGAAGGCCTTCTCCAGCAGTCCGGCCGCGCCCTCCTGGTCGTCCACGCTGCTCTTCAACAGGGCGCGGGCGGCCCGGACCCCGGACTCGGCGGCCACCTTGGCCACCTCGACGGGCAGCACCAGGCCGGGGACGCTCCGGGCCCGGGTGAGGCAGTCCAGCGCCTCCCGCCAGTCCTGGTTGCGGTGGTGCTCCCGGGCCTGGCTGACCAGGGCCGCGCCGAGCAGCGACTGCCAGGCGGCGCCGCGCTCGCCCTCGGCGACCGCGTCCAACGCGGCGACGGCGGCCGCCTGCCGGCCCTGGAGGTGCAGGTACTGCTGCGGGCCGAGCGCGCCGAACAGGCCGAGGGCCCGGCCGAGCGCGGGCCCCGAGGCGGCCCCGGGGCCGCGCCGCCAGGCGCCGACGGCCTGCTGGTAGGCCTCGCCCCAGCCGACCAGTTCGGCGCGCAGCAGCCGGTCCAGGCCCGGGCCGAGGACCAGCCGGCGGGTGGGGCGGCCGGGCAGGGCTATCCGGACGTCCTCCTGGGCGAAGGCGTCCGCGGCGTGGGACTCCATGCCCAGGCGCAGCGTCCACGCGGTGGTCTCGTCGCCGCTGCGGCCGGCGGCCCGGTCGAGGGCGCGCAGGTCCTCGCGGAGGCGGTCGGTGAGCGCGGTGCGGGCGGCGGCGGTGCGCTGGGGGTCGGCCTCGCGGCCGGTGGTCCGGGCGGTCTCGGTCCAGAGCTCCTCGCGGTGCAGGGCGGCGACCAGGCAGCCGATCGTCCAGGCCCAGGCCTGCTCGTCGGCGGCCTCGGCCAGGGTCCCGTCGGCCGCCCCCGCCGTCGTCGCCCCGGTGGCGGCCGCGAAGCGGTAGCCGGCCAGCCCGAGGGCGTGCAGCAGCCGGGGGTGGGCGGGGTCGTCGAGCAGCAGCGCGCGGTAGGCCCGGTAGGCCTCGCGGTGGCGGCCCTCGACGGCGTGCTGGTGGGCCTCGTGCTCGCCGAGCAGCACCAGCGCGGCGGCCGCCTGCGGGTGGCCGGGCGCGAGCGCGAGGGCCCGGCGCAGGTCGCCGGCCGCCCGACCGTGCTGCTCGGCGGCGAGGGCGGCGCCGGCCCGGCGGACCAGGACGGCCGCCCGGGCCGGGCCGGCCTCCTCGGGCAGATCGGCCAGGGCCTCGTCGAGGCGGCCGAGTTCGGCGCGCAGCAGGGCGAGGTCGAGCCGTACCGGTGCGGCGGCGGCGCCGTCGCCGAGCGCCTCGGCCCAGCCGGCCAGGACGGGTTCGGCCTGTTCGGGGGTACCGGCCCGGCGGGCGCAGTCCAGGACGGCGCGCAGGGCGGGGCCGGTGCAGTGGGTGCAGCGGGGCGAGGCGGATCCGGCCGGGGCGTGCAGGTGCTCGGCGCAGGCCTCCCGCCCGCAGCCTCCGCAGGCGCCGGTGGCGGGGCGGGCGCAGGCCGCGCAGTCGCCGACCGGGTCTGCGGCGGAAGCGGCCCCGAAGGAACCGGCCTCGGGGGAACCGGCGGCGGACCCGGCCGCGGGGGAGGTGAGGAAGTGCCGGTACCAGTCCAGTGCGGCGGCCCAGTTGCCGGCCCGTTCGGCGAGCAGGGCGCGCAGCCGGGCGAGCGCCGGGTCGCCGGCCGGGTCGGGGTCGAGCGGACCGAGCAGGGCGATGGTCTGCACCGGACGGCCCGCCAGCAGGGCGGCGGCGGCCAGGTGGTAGCGGTCGCGGGGCGCGGCGGTGGGGTCGAGCAGCGCGGTGACCCGCTCGGTCGCGCCCTCGGCGAGGGCGAGCGCGGCGCGCAGCCGGGACTGCCGGTGGGTGAGCGCGCCGGGCAGGGCGTCGGCCAGGGCGAGCGCGGCGGTGGCGGCCTCGCGCGCCTCGGCGCGGTCGCGGCCGGTGACCAGCAGGTGGGCGGCCTCGCGCAGGGCGGCCTCGCGCAGCGCGGACCGGTAGCCGGGGGCGCCGGGGTGTTCGGCGGCGGCCCGCTGCCACAGTGCGCGGGCGGCGGCCGGGTCGGCGGCCAGTCGGGTGCGGGCGAGCCGGTCGCGGGCCAGGGCCTGGCGGACGTGCAGTTCGGGGTCGTCCAGGGGTTCCCAGCGGGCGAGGGCGCCGGCCGGGTCGCCGGTGCGGGCGAGGGCGAGGCCGTGGTGGTAGGCGGCGATCCGGCTCCAGCGGGAGTCGGGTTCGGTGTCGGCCTCGGCGCGCAGCAGCGGCTCGGCCTCGGCGGCCCGGTCGGCGGCGGTCAGGGCGGCGCCGAGCCGGACCCTGGCGGGGCGCCAGTCGGGGGCCTGGCCGAGGCCGGTGCGGTAGTCGGCGGCGGCCTCGGCGTGCCGCTGGGCCCGTTCGTGGACCAGGGCGAGGCCGAACCGGGCCGGGGCGAAGGAGGGTTGGACGGTGAGTGCGGCGGTGAACTGCTCCCGGGCCTGGTCGTCGGCGCCGAGCAGCAGGGCGAGCCGGCCGAGGGCGTAGCGCGGGCGCGGGTCGCCGGGGGTCTCGGTGGCGGCGGCCGCGAGGTCGGCCCAGGCGGCGTCGGTGGCGCCGAGGCGCTGCCGGGCGAGGCCGCGGAAGAGCAGGCTGTCGGTGCGCAGGGCCGGGCCGCGGCCCCAGGGGCCGGGGTCGCCGGGGCCGCGGCGCAGGGCTTCGTCGAAGGCGGCGGCGGCGGGTTCGTCCCGGTGCGCGGTGAACAGCTGGGCGCCCCAGCGGAACCAGAGTTCGGCGCTGCCACCGGGGGCCGCGGCGGCGAGCAGCGGTTCGGCCTGTTCGGCGCGGCCGGTGGCGTTCAGCAGGGCGGCCCGGGCGAGGACCGGCCAGTCCTGGCCGGGCAGGGCGGCGAGGGCCCGGTCGGTGGCGTGGTCGCGCTGCTCGGGCGTGCCCTCGCGGCAGAGGTGCTGGAGCCACCGTACGGTGCGGGCGACGGCGTCGGCGTCCTCGCCCGGATCGGTTCCGGTGGCGCCGCCGGCTTCGGTGGCAGTGCCGGTGGCGCTGCCGGTGCCGGTGGTGGCGGCGGCCCGGAGGTAGGCGAGGACCGGGCCGAGGTCGCCGTCCGGGGCCTGGGTCCGTTCCTCGGCGAGGCGGCGCAGGCTCCAGCGGGGCAGTTGCCGGGCCGGGTCGGTGAGCAGCGGGAAGGCCTCGCGGTGCAGGGCGAGGGTGGCCTGCTGGTCGCCGGTGGGGATGGTGGCCTCGGCCTGGCCGAGCAGGGCGAGGCCGCGCTGGGTGCGCAGTTCGGCGGGTCCGGTGGCGAGTTGGCGGGCCAGCCGGGCGTAGCGGCGGCGGGCCTGGGGGGCCTTTCCGGCGGCGAGCTGTCCGGCGGCCGCGGCCAGGGCCTTGGCGACTCCGGCCGGGTCCAGGGTGGTTCGCCTACGGGCGAGCAGGACGGCGGCCGCCCCGGCCAGTGCCACCACGATCAGCAGCACCGCAAGCTGCAGCATGCACCGTCCCCCTGTGCCTCGATGTCGTCCCGCTCCATGATCAACATTCCCCGTACGACCATGAGTTGACGTTGTTTCGTGATGTTGCTCGGGCGCCCATCAGAATAGGCCCTCCTCCGGTCGGACGAACAGAAATGCGCACTATCCTGGGCAGCGCGCAGGCCGTACGGCAGTCGCGCGTCCGCAGTGGTGAGGAAGCGTCGGGGGTCGCGTGTCAGAGTCTCGTTGGGTGCCCGGGCTCCGCTTCGGGCCCGAGTTCGACCCCGAACAGTACGAGCTGCTGGAGTTCCACCACCGGGGCGGCGAGGCCGAGGTGTGGCGGGCGGTGCGCACCGGGCACAACGGGATCAAGGAACTCGTCGCCGCGAAGATCATGCTGGAGCGCGACCCGTCCGAGGTGCGGCGCTGGCTCGGCCGCTGGGACGACGTCTCGCACAACGCCCACCGGCTCGGCGTCACCGACCTGGTGGTGCCCAGCTTCCTGCTCGGCCCCTCCCCGCACCGGCCCGGCGCGGCGCCCTCCGGCGGGCTGCTCGGCTACCAGATCTCACCCTGGGTCGACGGCGTGCCGCTGCACACCTGGGCCCGGGCCCAGCGCGGCGGTCCGGCCGCGCTGGCCGAGGTGCTGGCCCGGCTGTGCCGGATCGTCGACGAGCTGCACCGCAAGCGCTGGGTCCACCGCGACATCTCCCCCGCCAACGTGCTGGTGGACGGCCAGGGCCTGGTCAAACTGATCGACCTGACCTTCCTCGCCCCGCTCGACCACACCCTGACCGTCGCCGTGTTCACCCCCGGGCACGTACCGCCGGAGGCCGAGCAGGTCGGCGGCTTCCCCACCACCGCCAAGGACCTCTTCGCGGTCGGCACCCTCGCCCGCACCCTGCTGCTGCCCGACCACGGCCGGCTCGACCACCGGCTCGCCGCCGAACAGGCCCGCGCCGAACTGCTGGCCGCCGGCTACGGCGAGGAACTGGCCCGCTGGGCCTGCGAACCGCTCGCCCGCGAGCCCGACCGGCGCCCCGCCCCGCTCGGCCCCTGGGCCGCCCGCGGCCGCGAACTGCTGCGCGCCCACCGCCCGGTGGCGCGCACCGCGGGCCTGGCCGTACTCCCGGACCGGGCCGGCCGGCCGCTGGTGGTCACGGCCGGCGCCGACGGCACCGCGCTGGCCGGCCCCGGACGCACCGGCCACCGGCCGCCAGCCGGCCAGGGGCCCGGTGCGGTACGGGAGTTGGCGGCGGGCTGGGCCGGGCGCCAGGGCGAGCTGGTGGTCTGCGCCGAGGACCGCTCCGGCACCCTGTGGGTCGGCACCGCGGCCGGCTGGTGGGAGGCCGCCCGCGGGGTCAGCGGCCTGGCCGGGGCGGTCGGCGCGGCCGGGGAGCTGACCGTGTGGACCGCCGCCGCCGGCGCCCTGCGCTCCTACCGCTGGGCCCCCGGCCTCACCCTCACCGGCCAGGAGCACCCCGGCTGCCCCGCCGACCGGGTGCTCGCCGCCGAGGAGGAACGGCCCGGCGCCTGGCTGGTCCTGGTCGAGCACCGCGAGCGCGTGCTCAGCTGGCGCCCGGGCTCCGGCTCACCACCCGTCCCGCTCGGCCCGCCCGGCACCCTGCGCGCCGGCGCGCTGGCCCGCGCCTCCGCCGGACCGCAGGCCGCCACCCTGCGCACGGACGGCTCCGCCCAGTTGCACACCCTCGGCTCGGCGACCGCCACCGCCACCGAGATCGGCGACGGGGAGCCCTCCCTCGGCATCGCCATGGTCGGCCACCGCGGCGGCCCCACCGTCGCCCTGGCCGGCGCGGGCGGCGTCCGGCTGCGCCTGCCGCCCGGCGGGGCCTCCCGGCGCCCCCGCTGGTGGCGGCCGACCCTGCGCCCCGCCACCCGGGTCGCCCTCGCCATGGGGGACGACTGGCGCCTGTGCCTGGCGGCCGTGGTGGAGGGCGAGTTGCAGGTCTGGCAGGAGGACGCGGCCTACCGCTGGCAGGCGGTGGACCTGCCCGAGGGGCCGTAGGCGCCACAGGTACGCGGCCGGGCTGCCGACCGGACACGTGGCCGGCGCCGGCCGAGGGACCGATGGCGCGTCAGCTCACGGCCGAGGGGGCTGGTAGTCGTCGCACCGGCCGGTGCGACAGCATTCGGGCAGCCAGTCGGCGGCGGCTTCGCGCAGGGCCTGCAGGCGGGCCCGGTCGGGCTCCACCGCACCGAGGATCTCGAAGGCGACGGAGGCCGTCGAGCGCGACCGGTTCGCCATGACCTCCCGGTAGAGCGGCCGGCTGCCCCGCACGATGACGCCCTCGCAGATCGCCAGGAGGTCCAACCCGCGCCGGGCGGACTCGAAGTCCGTGGCCTCACCCGCCACGACCGAGCCCAGGACGGCGAGGAACCACTCACGGGCCTGTGGCACCAGGTCGCCCTCAAGGGCGGCCAGCGCGACGGACGTCACGGCCGGGGCCGGGGCACAGAGGACCAGCGGCCCCCAGGCGTGGCCCTCCAGGTTGACGTAGCTCGGCCGCCCCAGCGGCCCGACGCCGGCCAGCTGCCGCAGGTGGTCGGGCAGATGCTCGGCCGATCCGCCGCAGCCGCAGGGCATGGCCCGCCAGTCGTGCCGGGCCAGCTCCTTCTCCATCTCCACCAAGATCATGATGCCCACCCTAGGGTCCGGTTCGGGCGGCGCGTCACCGAGACGGCCTGGGGTGCGGGCCGCCCCTCCAAGGGGGGAGAGCCGGGCCCGGCCGCCCGGCGCTGTCCGGACGCTCACTCCCCCGGCCGCCCGGCGCTGTCCGGACGCTCACTCCCCCGGCAGCAGGTGCACCGGCCCCGCGGCGGCCAGGTAGGCCTCACCGCCCACCGGCCACGGACGGTCGGCGGAGACGATCAGCACCTCGGGCAACCCCGCTGCACCGGGCCGCAGTTCGACCCGGTGGTCGTGGCCCCGGAAGTCGCTGCCGAGCACCTTCGCCGGGACGGCGCCCGCCACCGGCTCGGCGGTGAGCCGCAGTTGGCCCGGCCGGAGCAGCGCGAGCGCGCCGCCGGAGTCGACCGCGGGGTCGGCCAGCGGAAGGGCGCCCAGGGCGGTCAGCGCCTCGACTCCCCTGGCCTCGGCCGGGATCAGGTTCGCCTCGCCGAGGACGCCCGCGACGGCGGCGTCGGCCGGGCGGTGGTACAGCTCCTCGGGGCTGCCCGCCTGGGCGATCCGGCCGTCGCGCAGGACGGCGACGGTGTCGGCGAAGGAGAGCGCCTCGTCCTGGTCGTGGGTGACCAGCACCGCCGTGGTGCCGGACTGCCGCAGGGCGGTGGCGACTTCGCGGCGCAGGTCGGCCCGCAGGGCCGCGTCCAGGGCGGCGAACGGTTCGTCGAGCAGCAGCAGACGCGGGCGGGGCGCCAACGCCCGTGCCAGGGCGACGCGTTGCTGCTGGCCGCCGGAGAGCTGGTGCGGGCGGCGCTCGCCCAGGCCGGACAGGCCGACCAGGTCGAGCAGTTCCGCGACCCGGGCGCGGCGCTGCGAACGGGGCAGCCCGAAGCCGATGTTGGCAGCGACGCTGAGGTGCGGGAAGAGCGCGCCGTCCTGCGGGACGAGGCCGACGCCCCGCTGTTCGGCGGCGAGCCGGCGGCGGCCGTCGTCGAGGACGCGGCCGTGCAGCACGACCTGCCCGGCGGCGGCCGGGTGGAAGCCGGCCAGCACCCGCAGCAGGGTGGACTTGCCGCAGCCGGAGGGGCCGAGGACACAGGCGAGCGCGCCGTCCGGCACGGTCAGGTCGATGCCGTGCAGGACGGGGCTGCGTCCGTGGGCGGCGTGCAGGTCGACGACGGAGAGTCCGGTCATCGGGGGCTCCCGGATGGGCGGCGGGTGAGCAGCAGGACGGAGGGGACGGACAGCGCCACCATCAGGGCCGCGTACGGCGCCGCCGCCCCGTAGGCGAGGCCGCTGGTGTAGACCCAGAACTGGGTGGCCAGGGTCTGGGTGCCGGTGGGGCGCAGCAGCAGGGTGGCGGTGAGTTCGGTGGAGGCGGTGAGGCCGACCATGGCGACGGCGGCGCCGAGGCCGGGCAGCACCAGCGGCAGGGTGACCCGGCCGAGGACGGCGAGCGGCCGGGTGCCGAGCGAGCGGGCGGCCTCCTCGACGCCGGGCGGCACCTGCGCGAGGGCGGCGCGGACGGCGGTGAGGGCCAGCGGGAAGAACAGCAGGACGTACCCGAGGACCAGCATCGGCGGCTGCTGGTAGAGCGGCCGGGCCCAGCGGACGGCGAAGAAGACCACCGCGAGGGCGACCGCGATGCCGGGCAGCGCCCGGGTGAGGTAGGCGATCCGCTCGACGGTGCGGGCGGGCCGGGTGCCGCGCCGCCAGCCGTACAGGGCGACGGGGAGGGCGGCGGCCGTGGCGACGACGGCCGCGCCGAGCGCGTAGCCGAGGGTGGCCAGGGTGGCGCCGAGCACGGAGGCGGAGGGCAGGGTGGTGGAGCTGCCCTTGACCAGCCAGTACGCCAGCGCGTACAGCGGCACCCCGAGCGAGACGCCGACCAGCGCGGCCAGCGCGCCGAGGGCGGGGGCGGTCCAGCCGCCGAGCCGTACGGGCACGGCGGGGCGGGCCAGGGCGCCGTGCCGGGTGGTGCGCGCCCGGCGGCCGGCCCAGGCCTCCAGGGTGACCAGCAGCAGGGCGAGGCCGACCAGCACCAAGGTGAGCAGGGAGGCGGAGGCCGCGTCGAAGCCGAGCTTGTACTGGGTGAACACGGCGGTGGCGAAGGTGGTGTAGCGCAGCATCGCGAAGGCGCCGTACTCGCCGAGCAGGTAGAGCGAGACCAGCAGGACGCCGCCGGCCAGGGCGGGCCGGGTGAGCGGCAGGGTGACCCGCCACAGGGTGGCGAGCCGGCCGCGGCCGAGCGAGCGGGACACCTCCTCGGCGGCGGCGTCGCCGTGCCGCAGGGCGGCCGCGACCGGCAGGAACACCAGGGGGTAGAGCGAGCAGGTCATCACCAGGACGGCGCCCCAGTAGCCGTGGACGGAGCGGAACAGCGAGACCCAGGAGTAGCCGCGGACGAACTCCGGTACGGCGAGCGGCAGGGCGAGCGCGACGGTCCAGGCCCGGCGGCCGGGCAGGGTGGTGCGCTCGACCAGGTAGGCGGCGCCGAATCCGAGGACGGCGGTGGCGAGGGTGACGGCGGCGGCCAGGCCGAGGGTGTGCCAGAGCAGGGTGGCGATCAGCGGGCGGCCGAGCAGCCGCCGGGCCTGCTGCCAACCGGCCTGGGCGGCCTGGGCGGTGACGAAGCCGAGCGGCGAGGCGACCACCGCGACGACGGCGACGGCGACGGGGGCGAGCAGGCCGCCGGCCCGCCACCGCCGCCCGAGCAGGGGGGTCGTCACTGGAGCAGTCCGGCATCCTGGAGCAGGGCCAGGGCCTGCTTGCCGTCGCCGAGCGCGGCCGGGTCGGCGACGGTGCCGAGGCCGGCCAGGGCGGGCAGTTCGGGCTTGCCCTGGACGCCGGTGACCAGCGGGTACTCGTAGCTGGCGGAGTCGGCGATGACGGTCTGGGCGGGCGCGGAGGCGAGGTAGCCGAGGAAGGCCTGGGCGGCGGCCTGGTGCTTGCCGTGCTTGAGGATCCCGGCGCCGGAGACGTCGATCAGCGAGCCCGGGTCGCCCTTGGGGAAGTAGTGCAGGGTCGCGTGGGTCCCGGCGGCGCCCTTCTCGTCGCGCATCCGGTAGAAGTAGTAGTGGTCGATGACGCCGCCCTCGACCTCGCCGCTGTTGATCGCGGCGGAGAGGGTCTCGTTGCTGTCGTAGACCTTGGCGTTGTCCTTGAGGCCCTTGAGCCACTGCTTGGTCGCGTCCTCGCCCTTGGCCTTGAGGACCTGGGTGACGACCGGGGCGAAGTCGGTCTCGCCGGGGGCGATGCCGAGTCGGCCCTTCCACTCGGGCTTGGCCAGGTCGAGCACGGAGGCGGGCGGCGCGGTGTCGGCGGCCTTGCCGGTGCCGGCCAGGAAGGCCGAGCTGCGGGCGGAGACGCCGACCCAGTCGCCGTTGCCGGAACTGTCGGCGGCCGGGACGGACTTGAGGGTGTCGGGGGCGACCTTGGCGAGCAGGCCCTTGTCGTCGAGGACGGTGAGCGCGGGCGGGTTCTCGGCGTAGAAGACGTCGGCCGGGGAGGCGTCGCCCTCCTGGAGGATCTGGTTGGCGAGTTCGGCCTCGTCGCCGGAGCGCAGTTCGACCTTGATGCCGGTGCGCTTGGTGAAGTCCTCGGTGAGGGCCTTGACGGTCTGTTCGTGCTGACCGCTGTAGACGGTGACGGTCTGGCCGGCCGCGGCGGTGGCGCTGTCCGCGCCTCCCGTCCCGCCGGAGCTGCCGCAGGCGGTGAGGGCGAGGGCGCAGACGGCGGCGAGGGACAGGCCGGCCAGGGGCCGCACGGTACCGGGCATGGTGAGGGTCCTCCGGAAGGGCAGGGACGGCCGCCGGGGCCCTCGGAAAGCGAGGGTCGGCGGCCTGACGGCACGAGAACCTAAGGCAGGAAAGGCTTGCCTAACAAGTGTCGGAGCGTCACATCTCGGCCCGGTCGCGGCGGGGTAGGACTTCGGTGAGCGGACTCCCAAGTACGGGCAAAACAACCGCCAAGCACGGGTCACAGGTGGCAACTGCGGACGAACCGGACCCCTGGCGCCCGAGGCTCGTCGTCACGGTGAGTAGCTACCTTGGGAGCGCCCCGGACGGCCGAGGGCCCCGGAACCGGGCGACGGTTCCGGGGCCCTCGGCCCTGCGGCGGCGACTCAGCGGAAGCGGCGCAGCCGAAGGCTGTTGCCGACCACGAAGACCGAGGAGAAGGCCATCGCCGCCCCGGCGATCATCGGGTTGAGCAGGCCCGCGGCCGCCAGCGGCAGGGCGGCGACGTTGTAGCCGAAGGCCCAGAACAGGTTGCTCTTGATGGTGCCGAGGGTCCTGCGGCTGAGCCGGATGGCGTCGGCGGCGGCCAGCAGGTCGCCGCGGACCAGGGTGAGGTCGCCGGCCTCGATCGCGGCGTCCGTGCCGGTGCCCATCGCCAGGCCCAGGTCGGCCTGGGCGAGCGCGGCCGCGTCGTTGACGCCGTCCCCGACCATCGCCACGACCCGGCCCTCGGCCTGCAGCCGCTTGACGGTGTCGACCTTGTCCTGCGGCATGACCTCGGCGATCACGTGCTCCGGGGCGATGCCGACCTCGGCGGCGACCGCCTCGGCGACCGCCTTGTTGTCGCCGGTCAGCAGCACCGGGGTGAGCCCCAGGGCCCGCAGCTTCGCGATGGCCTCGGCGCTGGTCGGCTTGACCGCGTCCGCCACCTCCAGGACGGCCCGGGCCTCGCCGTCCCAGCCGACCGCGATCGCGGTGCGACCGGCCGACTCGGCCGCGCGCTTGGCCTCGGCGAGGCTCTCCGGCAGGTACTGCGACCACTCGTTGAGCAGCGCCTCCCGGCCGGCCAGCACCGCACGGCCGTCCACCACACCCTGGACGCCCAGGCCGGGCACGTTCTCGAAGCCCTCGACGGCGGGCAGTTCACCGGCCCTGGCGGCGGCGGTGGCGACGGCCCGGGCGATCGGGTGCTCGGAGGCGTGCTCCAGGGCGCCGGCCAGGCGCAGCACCTCGGCCTCGGTGACGCCCTCGGCGGTGTGCACGGCGAGCAGGGTCATCTGGCCGGTGGTGACGGTGCCGGTCTTGTCCAGGACGATGGTGTCGACCTTGCGGGTGGACTCCAGGACCTCCGGGCCCTTGATGAGTATGCCGAGCTGGGCGCCGCGGCCGGTGCCGACCAGCAGGGCGGTCGGGGTGGCCAGGCCGAGGGCGCACGGGCAGGCGATGATCAGCACGGCGACGGCTGCGGTGAAGGCGGCGGTCCAGCCCTCGCCGGTGCCCAGCCAGTAGCCGAGGGTGGCCACCGCCAGGGTGATCACGATCGGCACGAAGACCGCGGAGATCCGGTCGGCGAGGCGCTGGGCGGCGGCCTTGCCGTTCTGGGCCTCCTCGACCAGCTTGGCCATCCGGGCGAGCTGGGTGTCGGCGCCGACCCTGGTGGCCTCGACCACCAGCCGGCCGCCCGCGTTGACGGTCGCACCGGTGACGGCGTCCCCGACCCCGACCTCGACCGGGACGGACTCGCCGGTCAGCATCGAGGCGTCCACCGCGGAGGCGCCCTCGACCACGGTGCCGTCGGTCGCGATCTTCTCGCCGGGCCGCACCACGAAGCGGTCCCCGACGGCGAGTTCGGCGATCGGGATCCGCACCTCGGCGCCGCCGCGCAGCACCGTCACGTCCTTGGCGCCCAGTTCCAGCAGCGCCTTGAGAGCGGCACCGGCGGTGCGCTTGGAGCGGGCCTCGAAGTAGCGACCGGCCAGGATGAAGGCGGTGACGCCGGCCGCCGCCTCCAGGTAGATGTTCGAGGCGCCGTCGCTGCGGGCGATGGTGAACTCGAAGCCGTGCCGCATGCCCGGCATCCCCGCGTCGCCGAGGAACAGCGCCCACAGCGACCACAGGAACGCGGCGCCGGTACCGAGCGAGACGAGGGTGTCCATGGTCGCGGCGCCGTGCCGGGCGTTGGTCCAGGCCGCGCGGTGGAACGGCCAGGCGGCGTAGGTGACGACCGGGGCGGTGAGGGTGAGCGAGAGCCACTGCCAGTTGTCGAACTGCAGGGCCGGCACCATCGCCATCGCGATCACCGGGACGGCCAGGGCGACGGCGGTGAACAACCGCTGGCGCAGCGGCGCCAGTCCGTCGGCGGGCTCGCCCGGCTCGGCGCCCTCGCCGCCGGCGGCGGCCGGGGGGCTGGGCAGTGCGGCGGTGTAGCCGGTGGCCTCGACGGTGGCGATCAGGTCGGCCACCTCGACCTCGCCCTCGAAGGTGACCTTCGCCTTCTCGGTGGCGTAGTTGACGCTGGCCGCGACGCCGTCCATCCGGTTGAGCTTCTTCTCGATCCGGGCGGCGCACGAGGCGCACGTCATTCCGCCGATCGAGAGTTCCACCTCCGTGGAGGCGGGTGCCTGCGTGGTCATCGTTGCTCCTCGTGACAGTTGTTCCGCCTGGTCCGTCCGGCCGGGCCCTCATACCCTGGAGGGGTATCGGGCGGCGCCGGGTTCATTTATACCCCTGGGGGGTAGGTAGGGCAAGCCCTGGGCCATACCCCCCATGGGTATTTTTTCGAAGCGGATTCGGCTTGACCTGATACCCCCATGGGGTATTCACTCAGGGCACTCCTTCCCCTTCACCCCGACCGAGGAGAACCCCGCCGTGAACACCGCCCTGCGCATCACCGCCTTCACCACCGGCCTCGCCGCCGCCTTCGGCCTCGCCCTCGGCGTCGGCCACGCCACCGGCACCGGCACCGGCAAGCCCGGGCCCGCCGCCGCACACGCCGCACACGCCGCCCACACCGAACCCGGCCCAGCGGGCGAGGCGGCCGCCGACCGCCTCCCCGGCGGCCTCCAGGTCTCCGAACGCGGCTACACCCTCAGCCTCGACCAGCCCTTCGTCACCGCCGGCTCCCCCACCGACCTGCGCTTCCGCATCCTCGGCACGGACGGCAAGCCCGTCACCGCCTACCAGCAGCAGCACGAGAAGGAACTCCACCTGATCGTCGCCCCGCGCGACCTCTCCACCTTCCAGCACCTGCACCCCGTCCTCGCCGCCGACGGCACCTGGAGCGCCCCCACCGCCGTCCCCGCCGCCGGCGAGTACCGGGTGTTCGCCGACTTCACCCCCGCCGGAGCGAGCGAGGGCCTCACCCTCGGCGCCGACCTCCACGCCGCCGGCGACCTGCGCCCCGCCCCGCTGCCCGACACCGGCCGGACCGCCACCGTCGACGGCTACACCGTCACCCTCGGCGGCGACCTCACCCCCGGCCGCAGCAGCCACCTCACCCTGGACGTCAGCAAGGACGGCGCCCCGGTCACCGACCTCCAGCCCTACCTCGGCGCCTACGGCCACCTGGTCGCCCTGCGCGCCGGCGACCTCGCCTACCTCCACGTCCACCCGGACACCACCACCCCGGGCCCCGGCATCGGCTTCACCACCACCGCCCCGAGCGGCGGCAGCTACCGGCTCTTCCTCGACTTCCGGCACCAGGGCACCGTCCGCACCGCCGCCTTCACCGTGACGGCCGACGGCAGCGCGGCGCCCGCCCCCACGGCGACCACCGCGACCACCGCGACCCAGGAGCCGGCCGCCGACCACCAGCACTGAACAGCCCCGCGTCCGGACGTGGCGGGCGGCCCCCCCCCCCGGGGCGCCCCGCCCCGCCGCGGTGGCCCGCGCCCCGGGCCCCCCCCCCCCCCCCGCCCCCCCGGGCGCCGCCCCCCCGGGGGGCCCCACCCAGGGGGCGGGGGCGTATAAAAA
>NZ_JBHJWG010000004.1:13618-22235 GCF_042266305.1 Kitasatospora sp. NPDC056076 | reverse complement strand
CACCCCGCCCCCGCCCCCCCACCCCCCCCACCCCCCCCCCCGGCGGCGGGCGGGGCGGCCCCCCCCCCCCCCGGGGGCCCCCCCCCACGTCCGCGTTCGCCGGAACCCGGGCCCGCGCCCCACCTCACGTCCCATGGAGCGGCTCCGCACCGTGGGACACATCCCTGGGACTGATGGGACGTCGGAAGACCTTCCGGACGGCCCACGGAGTCCGGCAGAGTACGGCAGCGTCCCCGCCGCAGCAGGGTGGCCACGCGCCGACGGCGCCCACCCGATCCGACGCGTACCGGCAGCACCTCCCGGCCTTCGCCGAGGCCGGTCCCGCGCGGCGGAGCCCGCCCGGGCCCCACACCCCGTACCGCCCGGGGGCCGTACGTGCCCGACGGCACGCCGCCCCCGACCACCGTCCCGCAAGGAGAGTCCCATGACCCTGAAGACCATCGGCCGCACCGTGGTGGCGGCGGCCCTCGCCGGCTCGGCGCTGCTGGGCCTGTCCGGCACCGCCAGCGCCGCCCAGGGCGCGCCGTACATCGGCGACGGCTACCCCAACAGCCACCAGGCCGTGTGGTGCGTCCAGCACAACCTCAACCGCTTCATCGACATCACGACCAAGGCCAACCGCCCCGCGCGGCTGGACGAGGACGGCTACTGGGGCCCGAAGACCAAGGCCGCCGTCCAGTGGATGCAGACCGACGCCATGGTCGGCGGCCAGTGGCTCCAGTCCGACGGCATCGTCGGCCCGCTCACCGGATCCCTGATCGTCGGTTACGGCTACCCCGACTCCATCGGCAGCCCCAGCGCCCCCTGCTGGCAGTACATCCCGACCGTCGAAGGCCCCTGATCAACCGGCGCAGGAGGACTGACGCATGAGCAAGAGGAACTTCGGCCGCGCCGCGGCGGCACTGGCCCTGGCCGGCTCGGCGCTGCTGGGCCTGTCCGGCACCGCCGGCGCCGCCCCGGGCGCGCCGTTCATCGGCGACGGCTACGCCAACAACACCCATGCCGTGTGGTGCGTCCAGCACAACCTCAACTACTTCCTGAACCGCACCACACAGGCCGACCGCCCCGCGCCGTTGGCGGAGGACGGGCTCTGGGGCCCGCAGACCAAGTCCGCCGTCCAGTGGCTGCAGGCCCACACCTTCATCAGCGGCCGGTCGCTCCTCCAGGACGGCTACGTCGGCCAGCTCACCGGGAACGCGATCATCAGCGACGGCGACCCGTACTACGTCGGCAGCTACGACGCCTACTGCTGGCAGTACATCCCGACCACCTACGGCCCCTGACCGCCCGTACCGCGAGGAGCAACCCATGACCGCG
This sequence comes from Kitasatospora sp. NPDC056076, assembly GCF_042266305.1. Taxonomy (NCBI): domain Bacteria; kingdom Bacillati; phylum Actinomycetota; class Actinomycetes; order Kitasatosporales; family Streptomycetaceae; genus Kitasatospora; species Kitasatospora sp. NPDC056076. The sequence goes on along the minus strand of NZ_JBHJWG010000004.1, from coordinate 20,918 downwards.
AAGTCCTTCGGTCGCGCCGTGCTGGCGGTGGCCATGGCCGGAACCGCCCTGCTGGGCCTGGCCGGAACCGCCGACGCGTCCGAGTCCGCCGGCTACATCGGCGACAACCAGACCAACGACTCCACCGGCGTCTGGTGCGTCCAGCACCTGCTCAACGACGTCGCCCGGGCCAACAACCGGGCGACCATCGACGAGGACAGGATCTGGGGCCCGAAGACCAAGGACCAGGTCCAGTGGTTCCAGGCCTTCGTCCACGTGCAGCCGGACGGCATCGTCGGCCCCTTCACCGGCGACAACCTCCTCTACCGCGGTGATGCGCAGTACGGCGGGAAGCACGGTGCCTGCTTCCCCTACATACCCAGCGACTCGGGCCTGTTCGAGTAGCACCCGCCCGCCGAGCACACCTGGCGTCAGGGGAACGGACCACCCGCCTCCCTGACGCATCACCATGGAACCGGAGACCCCTCCTGTGAGCACCCTCCTCCCCACCCGGCGCCGGTTGTCGCTGGGCCTGGGCCTGGGCCTGGCCCTGGCGTCCGCGCTGACCGGCCTCGGCGCCTCCACCGCCTCCGCCGCGGCCCCGCCGGCCCCGATCCCGATCACCTCCCCGTCCTGCCCGGCCAACCTCCAGCAGGGCGAGGCCGACGGCTGCGTCACCCAGCTCCAGGCGGAGCTCAACCTGACCGGTGCCCACCTCACCGTGGACGGCCAGTTCGGGCCCGCCACCGACGGCGCCGTGCGCACCTTCCAGGGCGCGCACAGCCTCACCGCGGACGGCATCGTCGGCCCGGCCACCAAGTCGGCGCTCGACACGGCGGCCACCGCCGCCTCCGGCACCGTCGACCTCCGCACCCAGTGCGGGAACCTGCAGACCGGGGCGAGCGGGCAGTGCGCCTCGACCCTGCAGACGATGCTGAACACCTTCAACGCGGGCCGCCTCGTCGTGGACGGGCAGTTCGGCCCCGCCACCGACACCGCCGTACGCAACTTCCAGGCCGCCCAGGGCCTGGCCATCGACGGCATCGTCGGCGCCGGCGTCAAGAACGCCCTCTACAGCGCCACCCCCGCCCCGCTGCCCAGCGGCCCAATCGACGCCACCAAGGTCCTGAACGCGGCCAAGTCCTACCTGGGCGTCCCGTACGTGTGGGGCGGCGGCCACTCGCTGCGCGGCGAGGGCCCCGGCCCGTCGCTGGGCACCTGCGACGGCTACACCGGCTCGATCCAGCCCTGCCCGGCCAACACCACGGCCGGGATGGACTGTTCGGGCCTGGTCCGGGCCGCCTTCTGGTTCGGCGCCGGCATCGACCTCGCCAACGGCGGCGACACCACCGAGCAGACCCTGGACAAGCACCTCACCCCGATCACCGAGGACCAGCGGCAGCCGGGCGACGTCGAGTACTTCGGCACCGACGCCCACAACACCCACCACGTGGTCCTCTACGCCGGCACCGACTCCGCCACCGGCACGGACATGATGTACGAGGCCAAGGAGACGGGCACCGACGTGCACTACGTCACCCTGCGCACCGGCGGCTACTGGTACCACGTCACGGCCTGACCGCCCGGGGCCGTTCGCCCGGCCCCGCCGGCGGGGACCTCACCGTCCCACCCCGACCATCGACCTGACCCTTGTGAAGGACAACACCCATGCGTACCAAGCTCGCTGCCGTCGCCGCGGGAGCCGTCATGCTCACCGGCCTCGGAATCGGCACCGCCACCACCGCGTCCGCCAGCACCCCCGCCGTGTGCACCCAGTACGGCTACTACAGCGACAACGAGGCGCAGGTGAGCCTCAACGACAGCGGCCCGGAGATCAAGGCGCTGCAGTGCGAGCTCAACTACAGCGTGCGCGGCGCCGGTCTCAAGGTGGACGGGATCTTCGGCAAGAACACCCTCGCCGTCGTGAAGAAGTTCCAGGGGTGCGCCGGTCTCGACCCCGACGGCATCGTCGGCCCGCTGACCTGGAACAAGCTGGACAACCAGAGCGACATCGACACCGCGGCGAACTACATCTGCTGACCCGGCCCGACCGAGCCCTCCCCGTCACCCGCGCCGAAGGAAGAACCATGCGCAACAAGCTCGCGGCCGTCGCGGTCGCCAGCCTCCTGGCCGCCGGCTTCGGCGTGACCACCGCCGGCAGCGCCTCGGCCGCGACGTCCCCGAGCCAGCTCTGCGGCGGCTACAGCACCAGCGAGCCGGAGCTCTCCCAGGACGACAGCGGTGACGCGGTCAAGGCCCTGCAGTGCGAGCTCTACAACTCCCTCGCCTACCAGGGCCCGGACGTCGACGGGTACTTCGGCCCGAAGACCCTCGCCGCGGTGCAGAAGTTCCAGACCTGCACCGGTCTCAAGGCCGACGGCATCGTCGGCCCGCTGACCTGGGCCAAGCTGGACGACCAGGCCAACAACGGCTCCCGCCCGGTCTGGTGCTAGGGACCGTCGTGGACTGACGAAGCGCCCGGCCGGGACCTCCCGGCCGGGCGCTTTCGCGTAAGGCCGGTCCGCGGCTCCCGGCCGCTCAGCCCGTGAAGGGGAAGGGCGGCAGGACCCGGCACACGGAGTCCCGGGGCTGCCCGGGTTGCAGCGGCGCGGGGGATCCCATCCCGGTGACGTAGAACCAGGTCAGGACGGCCGCGGCGGCGAGCAGGGCCGGCAGGCGGTACCGGCGGCTGCTCGGCCGGCGGCCCAGCAGTACGCCGAGCGCCAGGAGCGCGACGAGCATGACCGCCCACCAGGACACCGTGGCCGTCGCCAGGTTCGGGTTGGGCTCGTGGTCCTGGCCGAGGCAGTACCGCCAGGCCGCGACGATGCGGCTGTTGCCGAACAGCGTGCCGCCCGTGGCCAGGACCAGGGCGGCCGCCGTCCAGGCCGCCCGCCGGATCCAGCCGCTCCGCCGCTCCCGCGCTGACCGCATGCCGCCTCCATGTGCTCTTCCGTCCGTCCGGAACCGTGGATCGCCGGATTCCGGTACCACGATGCCCGTCGGCCCGGCTCCGGTTCCCGTCCCCGGCGTCCCCGCCGTCCCACGCCGTCCCGGGATGGGGCGCCGGAGCATCTGAGACGGATTCAGGATGGCTACGGGGTCGAAGTCGATCTAGGTTCAGGTCCGCGAGACCCGCGGCGATCCGTTCGCTCCGGCCGACCTTTCGCTCCGGAGGGCCTCGCGCTCCGGCCGACCGGCTGTCGCCGCACGGCCCCCGAGCACGGGACGCGGCGCACGCACCCGGTCCTCTTCAGCCCCGCACCCCGCCCCGGCGGGCCGACTTCCCTTGGGTGGCGACCATGCCAGATCACGACACTCCGCAACCGGAGGCAGCACCCCGCCGCACGTTCGACGACGTGGTGGCCGCCGGCCTGTCGCGCCGTCAGGCCCTGACCGGCGGCACCATCGCCCTCGCCGCGTTCCTCGGCCTCTCCGCGTCCCCCGCCTCCGCCGCCCCCGCCGGGCAGCCGGGCACGGCCGGTGCGGCGGCGCACCCGCTCGGCTTCACCGCCGTCCCCGCGAGCAGCGCCGACGCCGTCACCGTGCCCGCCGGGTACTCCGTGCAGGTGCTCGCTCCGTGGGGGCAGGCCGTGCACGAGAGCGGCCCGAAGTGGCGCGCCGACGGCGGCAACACCGCGGCGGAGCAGGCCGAGCAGGTCGGTTCCCACCACGCCGGCCTGCACTTCTTCCCGGGCACCGACGACTCCCACGGCACCCTGGTGCTCACCCACGAGTCCACCGACGCCGCCCTGCTGTACGGCCGCACCGGCACGGCGGCCACGGACGGACAGGTGAGCAAGGAGCAGGTCGCCAAGGCGCTCGCCGCGCACGGCGTCAGCGTGCTGGAGGTGCGCCGCACCGGCGGCACCTGGCAGCTCGCCGACTCGCCGCGCAACGTGCGCGTCACCGGTGCCACGCCCGTCACCTTCTCCGGGCCGGTGGGCGCCGACCACCCGGCCCTGCGGACCGGCACGCCCGCCACGGGCACGCTCGGCACCGGCGCGCACGGGGTGACCCCGTGGGGGACGTTCCTGGCGGGCGAGCGCAACACCGCCGGCTACTTCGGCACCGACGACCGGACGTGGCGGGCGACCCGCGCCCAGAAGCGGGCCGGCCTCGGCGCCCGCGGCGACGGCCACGGCTGGCACCGCGCCGACGCGCGCTTCGACCTCGCGGTGAACGGCAACGAGGCCAACCGGTTCGGCTGGGTGGTGGAGATCGACCCGGCCGACCCGCAGGCGGCACCCGTGAAGCGCACCGCGCTGGGCCGCTTCCAGCACGTCGGGGCGAGCGTGACCGAGTCCGCCGGCCGGGTCGTCGTCTACAGCGGCGACGACGAGAACGGCGGCTACCTCTACAAGTTCGTCGGTTCGGACAGCTGGTGGCGGCTGCGCTCCCAGGGCCGCAGCCCGCTGGACCACGGCACCCTGTACGTCGCCCGGTTCGAGGACGACGGCACCGGCCGCTGGCTGCCGCTGACCCACGGCCAGGGCCCGCTGACCGTCGCCAACGGTTGGGCCGACCAGGCCGACGTCCTGCTGCGGGCCCGGCTGGCGGCGGACTCGCTCGGAGCCACCCCGCTGGAGCGGCCCCAGCAGACCTCGGTCGGCCCGGACGGGACGGCCTTCTGCGCGCTCGCGAACAGCCCGGGCCTCGGCCACTGCGCCGCCGGCCCGAACGCCCACCGGGCCGCGGTCAGCCCGCGCGCCGAGAACCCGTACGGCCACGTCGTCCGCTGGCGCGAGGACGGGACGGCCGACCAGGGCGACGGCCGGGCGACCGGCTTCCACTGGCAGGTCTTCGTGCTCGCCGGCGACCCGGCCCACGACCACCAGGTCCACCTGGACGCCGCCGGCATGTTCGCCTCGCCGAAGAACCTGTGGTCCGACGCCGACGGCCGGCTGTGGATCGGGACCGGCATCCCGGCCTTCGACCAGAACCGGGCCGAGACCGGCCACGAGCACCTGGGCAACAACGCGATGCTGGCCGCCGACCCCGCCACCGGCGAGGTCCGCCGCTTCCTGACCGGCCCGCGCGGCGCCGAGATCACCGGCGTGGTCACCACCCCGGACCGCCGCACCATGTTCGTCAACGTCCAGCACCCGGGCGAGCACACCCTCGCCTGGGGCACGCCAACCCAGGACGATCCCCGCGTGGTCAGCAACTGGCCGGACCACGACGCCGCCGGCCGCCCGCGCTCGGCCGTGCTCGTGATCCGGCGGACGGACGGGGGCGTCATCGGGGCCGCGTGACGCGCCCGACGCCCGACCCACCCGACGCCCGCCCCACCCGTCCTGTCAGCAAGCCCAGCACGACTTCCGGAGAACCAGATGGTCACCATCATCTCGCGCAGTGAATGGGGCGCCCAGCCGCCCAAGACAACCGACTTCGGTCCCTTCTCCCCGTGGGTCGGCGGCATCGTCATCCACCACGAGGGCGGCGGGCACAAGTCCGTCGATCCCCACAGCCAGTGCGCCGCACTGGTCAGGAAGATCCAGGACGAGTCGATGCACCACGGCCTCACCCAGGACATCCGGGAGTGGACCGGCAACGGGGAGCCCGAGTACGACGACATCCCGTACAACTTCCTGGTCTGCAAGCACGGTTCCATCTACGAGGGGCGCGGACTCAACTACCGGTCCGGCGCGAACGGCGCCGAGTCGCCCGGGGCCAACTCCGACTACTACGCCGTGATGGGCCTGATGGGCGCCGACGACGACGTGACCCCGGAGATGGTCGCGGGCATCAGGACGCTCTGCGGCTGGCTGCAGAACGAGAAGGGCGCGGGCCTCCGGATCGTCGGGCACACGGACGTCCGCACGGTGACCCACACGGACTGCCCCGGGAAGCTCTACCCGTACGTCAAGGACGGCTCCTTCATCCAGCGGGGCTCGGGCACCGGTGCCGGCCCCGACTCCGACACGCTGCACATCTACTCCCGCGCCCAGTGGGGCGCCCGCCCGGCGAAGGACATCACGCCGGTGGCCATCGGCGACCGCACCGGGTTCACCGTGCACTACTCGGACGGGCCGACCACCCAGACGCTCCGGTCGATCCAGAACTACCACATGGACTCCAACGGCTGGTCCGACATCGGCTACAACTTCCTGGTCGACACCAGCGGCCGGATCTTCGAGGGCCGCGGCTGGTACCTCCAGGGCGCGCACGCCTACGGGGCCAACACCACCCACATCGGCGTCTGCTTCATCGGCGAGAGCGGGGACGCCACCGACATCGCGATGTCCGCGATCCGGTCGATGTACGAGAAGGCCTGCGACATGGCCGGCCACGTCCTCACCAAGACGTACCACGGCATGCTCCCCGGCAACTCCACCGACTGCCCGGGGGCGCAGCTGCGCGCCTGGGTCCAGAACGGCATGCCGGCGCAGGTCCGCCCGATCGACTGGGCGGGCTCGGGCTACACCCCGCCGCCCACCGACTCCAGCGGCGCGAGCGGCGGCGGCATGACCCAGGTGCGGTCGGTCTCCGCCCAGCAGCAGGCGGTCAACGGCCTGGGCTACAGCCCGGCACTGGACGTCGACGGCGCCTGGGGGCCGAAGACGGACGCCGGCGTGCGCTGGCTGCAGAACAAGGTCGGCGTCACCGCCGACGGCCTGTGGGGGCCCGGGACCGAATCGGCGTTCAAGGCCTTCGGGGGCGGCTCGTCCGGCGGCGGCCCCATGACGTCCGTGCGCTCGATAGCGCGCCAGCAGCAGGCGGTCAACGACCTGGGCTACAGCCCGGCACTGGCCGTCGACGGCGCCTGGGGCCCGCTGACCGCCGCCGGCGTGCGCTGGCTCCAGGGCAAGGTCGGCACCAACGCCGACGGCCAGTGGGGCCCGGCCACCGAGTCCGCGTACTTCGCGTACATCGACGACGGCGCCGGCCTCACCGTCGACGGCCAGTTCGGCACCCTGACCATCATGGCCGTCCAGCGGGTCTGCGGCTCCACCCCGGACGGCCAGTGGGGCCCCGACTCCAAGCGTTCGCTCCAGCACCACCTCAACGTGTGGGGCAACGCCGGACTCGTCGAGGACGGCGACCCCGGCCCGGCCACCTACCGGGCACTGCAGACCTTCCTCAACGCCAGCGGCGCCGGCCTCACCGTCGACGGCCAGTGGGGCCCGGCCACCATCTCGGCCCTGCAGAACGCCCTGAACCAGGGACGGTTCTGACCCCGGGGCCCGTCCCGTACCGGAGGGGCGGGGGGGGGGGCGCGGGCGGCGCCCCGGGCCCGCCGAGTAGCGCAGGCGGCAACAGAGAACCCCCCCGGCCCCCCGGTGGGGGTACGCGCCCGCGGGGAGGGTTGGGTGGGGTC
>NZ_JBHJWG010000004.1:0-13608 GCF_042266305.1 Kitasatospora sp. NPDC056076 | reverse complement strand
ACGCCCTGACCCAGGGAGGGTTCTGCCCCCGGGGCCCGTCCCGTACCGGTGGGGCCGGGCGATCCTCGCGGATCGCCCGGCGCCTCGCTTCGTCCCGGTCCGCGATCCCGAGAACCCCGGCGGCCCCGCGTTCGTCCTCCCCTCCGAGGCATGGGTGTCCTTCGTCGCCGCCGTCGCGGCCGGCGAACTCCCCACCACCTGAACATGCCTGCGCGAGAAGTCGGCCCGCCCGACGTCCCGCGCACCTCCCAGGGCAGCGAACGGCAGGTAGCGACCGATGGACACGACGACGGACACCACGGGCCACGGCGAAGCACGCTTGGACGATGCGCACAACGTCCTGGTCGCACCGCCGACGGTGCGCACCCTCGACTTCTTCGGGGCGACGATCGGGCCCGAGGACCTCGCCTCCACCGACCTCACCGGGAAGACCCTCTACCTCGCCGGCGACATCTCCGCCCTCGACCGCCGCCGACTCGCCCCCGCCGCCCGCGTGTTCGTCGTCCGGGAGCTCTCCACCGACCACGCCGACGCCCCCTGGCCCGTCGTCGGCCTCGGCCGGGTCCCCGTCCGGGTGCACGGCGCCGGCGTCTACTACCCCCGCTTCTTCGAGCCCGAGGCCGACCACTTCCACCGGGTCCGTGCCGAGCACGCGTTCCAGTCCCTGACCGAGTCCGACAAGCCCGGTTCGGCCCACCGCAGCGGGATCTACCTCACCCCCGTCACCCGCGACGGCGACGACCTGCACTTCCGGCTGCTGCGCTGCTCCACCAACCTGTCCGGCCCGACCGAGAACTTCGGCCCGACCGACACCGACATCGTCGACGCCCTGAACCGCGAGGCCGCCACCGTCTTCCGCGACCACGCGCCGCTGAACCACGTCCTCGCGCAGACCTACCACAACACCCGGGCCACGCCCGGGCGCAAGCAGTCCAAGGCCAAGATCTCGTCCCACGCCGACAAGACCAAGGACATGCCCGCGGACGGCATCATGGCCTTCTGCACCTTCTACGACGGCCTCGACGAGCTCCAGCCCCTGGCCGACGACCCCTTCGACCACGGAACCGGGCGCACCAGCGGCCTGACCAGGCTCCGCTTCCGCCTCAAGGACTCCGCCCGCGAAGCCCACGGGGACGCCCTCCCGGCCCAGTTCGAGCTGACCCTCCACCCCGGGTCGGTCTTCTTCGTGCCGCTGTCCACCAACCGCCTCTACACCCACGAGATCCGGCCCTCTGCCCTGGACGCCGGGCTGCTCCCGACCCGACTCGGCTACGTGGTGCGCTGCTCGAAGACCGAGGCCCTCCACCGGGACGGGCGGACGTTTCTCAAGTCCGCCGGTGAGCTGGTGGAGTTGGAGCCGCCGACCGGGACCGGGACGGACGAGCTGCGCGGGCTGTACGCCGAGGAGAACCGGAGCTGGGCCTTCGTCGACTACGGCGACCGGTTCCGGTTCAGCATGAACACGGGGGACTACCGTGCCCCTCGTGCCTAGCATCGCGGACCAGGTCCGCTCCTACGCCCTGCCCGCCGAGCCGGGACTGTTCGCCGAACTGTCCGGCTCGGCCCTCCTGGAGGAGCTGGGGAAGGGCCGCCGGGGCACCACGCTCACCAGGCCCGACGGGACGGGCGGCGTGCCCCTCGTCCGCACCACCACCCGGTACGCCCACCCGGCACAGCGCTTCCGCCCGGTCCACGAACGGCTGGCACGGCGGATCCAGGAGCACGCCGGGCTCCCGCTCGCCTTCGACAACGCCCTCTTCGAGAGCTACACGAACGCGTACACGACCATGGGCGCCCATTCCGACCAGGCCCTCGACCTGGCCGAGGGCTCCTTCATCGCCGTCTTCTCCTGCTACCGGGACCCCGACGCGGGCCCGCCGAGGAGGCTGATCGTCGAGTCGAAGGAGCCGGTCGGCGGCGAACGGTTCGAGCTCCCGCTCACCCACGACGGCGTCATCGTGTTCTCCGTCGAGTCGAACCGCCGCCTCCGGCACCGGATCGTCCTGGACAAGCCCGTCCCCGCGACGGACAACGTCTGGCTGGGCCTGACCTTCCGCACCTCGAAGACCCTCCTCCGGTTCGGCGACGACGGGCACCCGTACCTCCCCCAGGGCGCCCGCCTCACCTCGGCCGACGAGGAGCAGCGCCGCGAGTTCTACCAGTTGCGGCGCCGCGAGAACCAGGAGACGGACTTCGTTTATCCCCCACTGACGTACACCGTCAGCGACAGCGACCTCCTGCCGCCCGCCTGAACCCGCGCACCAGGCCTCAGTGGTGGCCGTGGTGCTGCTCGTGCCCCGTGTGTCCCTCCGCCTCCGGCGCCCCGCCCATCATCCGCAGCATCCCGCGGCCGCCGGTGCGGAGGAAGCGGACCAGCAGCGCCGCTGCCACCAGCAGGAAGGCGATGTTGAGCCAGGTGGTGTAGTTCCACTCCACGCCCGCCATCGGGATCTCCGCGTCCCGGTGGTCGGGCACCAGCCCCAGCCCGCCGAACAGCAGCTCCACCACGTACCCGGCCGCCACCATCGCCGCGTAGAACGTCCCGAGCAGGAAGAGCGCCGTCCGCGCCCCGTAGTACTTCCGGTAGATGTTCAGGATCGGCAGGATCAGCAGGTCCGCGAAGATGAACGCGACCACCCCGCCGAAGCTGATCCCGCCCTTCCACAGCACCACCGCCAGCGGCACGTTGCCGATCGAGCAGACGAAGGACGCGACCGCCACCAGCGGTCCGACCAGCGGGCCCCACAGCTTCCCGGCCAGTGGGTGGTCGGCGAAGAAGAAGGCCTGCCAGAACGAGTCCGGGACCCACGCCGCGATCGCGCCGGCGATCAGCAGCCCGACCACCAGGTCCCGGAGGATCGCGGCCCACTCCATCACGAACACGTGCGACACCGACGTGAACCCCTGCCGGGAGAGCAGCCGCCGGGCGAAGGAGCCCTCCCCCGCGACGGACATGTCCATCGCGGCGTGGCCCTCCATCGAACCCGCCCGCCCGAACTCCGCCTGTTCGCGGGCCTCCTGGAGCAGCCGGTCGCGCAGGAGGAGCCGGAACAGCAGCGCGAGCACCAGGATCATCACCGGCCCGCCGACGAACTCGGCCGCCGTGAACTGCCAGCCCAGCAACAGGGCCAGGATCACGCCGAGTTCGACCACCAGGTTGGTCGAGGCGATCTCGAAGGCCATCGCCGCCGTGAAGTCCGCACCCTTGCGGAACAGTGAGCGCGCCAGTGCGACCGCCGCGTAGGAGCAGGACGAGGACGCCGCCCCCAGCGCCGAGGCGACGGCGAGGGTGCGCGGACGGTCGCCACCGAGCAGTCGCACCACGGTGGACTTGTGGACCACGGCCTGCACGACGGCGGAGAGCAGGAAGCCGAGGACCAGGGCCCAGGTGATCTCCCAGGTCATCGCCCCGGTGATGGAGAGCGCGTGCAGGATCGCGTGCACGGTGGTGGTCCGCCTTCCTCAGCCTCGCGTTCTCGGCCCCCGTCCGCGACGGTATACCCATACGGGGTATTCAGGAACCACGGCACGCCGACACCCGCCGCCACCCCGCCCGTACGGCCGGGCCGACCGGCGCGGCTCCGCAACCGCACCTCCCCCGGATGCGTCTATCCTCATTGGTCGTGCTCGTCCGACCACGGCGAGCGGTCAACTGCAGGAGGGGGAACGGTCGATGGGGGATCAACCGGCCAGTACCAGCAGGGCCCCGGAGTTCGACCGGACCTTCACCGCCCTGGGAGCCGGGACCACCACGCTGACCTGGGCGTTCGGCAACGCGTGGGACTGCCGGCCCGACGCACCGAACCGTGCGGAGCTGAGGTGCGACGTCACCAAGAGCATCCAGGTCACCGTCCACTGACGCCCGGCCGCTCCTCCCCCGCGCCCAGGGCTTGACCTCGTCGAGGTCGACCGCGCCCGGGGCACGCCTCCTGGGCTGCTCGCCCCGAAGATCCATGACGTGCCGGACATCCCCCGTGCATCTGTCGCACTCCCCTACCGGCGACTGCAGCCACGCGTCCGTCGGACGGCGAAGGGGATCGGCGCCTCTCTACTTACCCTAGGGGGGTATGGTATGTTCATCATCGAAGCAGCCGCCCGGGCCACTCCGGAAGGCGTCGCCCGCACTGACGACAAACGCACTGACGACAGGAGCACACCATGAGCGAGACCACCGTCACCGTCGAGCCGTCCGCCACCGAGGGCTCCTGCTGCGGCTCGTGCGGCACCGGCGCGGCCGCGGCGCCTGCCGCCACCACCGCCGAGCGCACCGTCCTCCAGGTGGCGGGCATGACCTGCGGCCACTGCGTCGGCGCGGTGACCGCCGAGCTGGAGAAGGTCGCCGGCGTCACCGGGGTCGCGGTCGACCTCGCCACCGGCCGGGTCACCGTGGACAGCACCGGCCCGCTGGCCGACACCGAGCTCGCCGCCGCCGTCGACGAGGCCGGATACGACCTGGTCGGCCGGGTCGACGCCTGACGCCCCGTCGGTCCGGGCGTCGGCCCCGCGCACCGTCCGGGCCGATTTCCGCCCCACCGCGCCCCGGTAGAGTGAGGGAACTCCTCACCGCACGGGAACCGGAGGCGGCCATGGCCAGCTACAGCCCCCACAAGGACGACTCCCTCAAGCGGCTGCGCCGCATCGAGGGCCAGATCCGCGGCCTGCAGCGCATGGTCGAGCAGGACACCTACTGCATCGACGTCCTCACCCAGGTCTCCGCGGCCAGCCGCGCGCTCCAGTCCTTCGCGCTGCAACTCCTGGACGAGCACATCGAATGCTGCGTCCGCGACGCCATCGCCGAGGGCGGCCAGGAGGCGAACGCCAAGGTCCGCGAGGCCAACCAGGCCATCGCCCGCCTGGTCCGCTCCTGACCCGGACTCGAACCCGGATCCGGACCCACCCGCACCGACGCCCTCCGGCGGCACACCGCCGCCGGAGGGCGTTCGTCGTTACGGGGTAGGGGTATCCGAGAGCATCCGAGGGCACCCGCTGCCCGGCGGGCCCTACCGGCCGGCCGGCGCCCCGAGCAGCGGCAGGACGATCTCGTCCAGCACCTCGTCGATCACCCGGTCGGCCGGCACCGAACCGCCCATCAGGAAGGCGTCGCGCAGCAGGTCCAGCGGCAGTGAGACGACCCGCGGGGTGAGCCGGGCCGGGTCGACCTCACCCCGGTCGGCGGCCCGGTGCATGATCGCGGCCAACGCGTCCACCGGCCCCGGCGCGCGGAGGCCCAGGTGGAAGACGAGGCGCAGTTCGGGGACGCGCATCAGGTCGACCAGGAAGCCGTGGACGGCGTCGGTCGGCAGGTCGTCGAAGCGGTGCAGCAGGCCGCCCAGCAGGATCGCCAGGTCGGTGCGCAGGTCGCCGGTGTCCGGGGGCTCCCGGTAGTCGGGGGCGTTGCGGCCGAGGGCGGCGACCACGAGTTCCACCCGGTTCGGCCAACGGCGGTAGAGCACCGGCTTGCTGGTGCTGGCGCGGGCGGCGACGCCGTCCATGGTGAGCCGGTCGTAGCCGTGCTCGGCCAGTTCGGCCCAGACGGCGTCCAGGATCGCCCGTTCCAGTTCGTCCCCGCGCCGCCGCGGGGCGCCCGCTCTGCCGCTCGCCACCGGTTTCCGCACCCGACCCTCGTAGATACGTTGCGTTTCCTATCGAGGGCAGTCTACAGTCGGAAACAGGAAACGCGCCGTATCTTATGACCGAATGGACAGGGGCGTCCGCCATGCGCGCTGCACTCTCGCACGACTCCACACCCACCACCGACGTCCTGATCGTCGGCGCCGGCCCGGTCGGGCTCACGCTGGCCATCGGGCTGGCCCGGGCCGGCGTCGACTGCCGGATCATCGAGCGGGACGACGCGTTCCGCACCGCCGGCGTCCGCGGCAAGGGCGTCAACCCGCGCACCATGGAGGTGTTCGACGACCTCGGCGTGGCCGCGCGGATCCTCGAGCGGGGCGTGCTCAACCTAGGGATCCGCACCTACGAAGGCGCCCGGCTGGTCCACGAGTTCGACCCCGGGGCCACCCGGCTGCCGACCCCCGACCGCCCGTACGCCGGCACGCTGATGATCGCCCAGCACCAGACCGAGGCCGTCCTGCGCGACCGGCTCGCCGAGTACGGCGTCAGGGTCGAGACCGGCAGTGAACTGACCGACTGCGTCCAGGACTCCGACGACTCCCGGCACGCCGACGGCGCCCGCGACACCGACTCCGTCCAGCACGCCGACGACGCCCGCGACACCGCCGGCGTGCTCGCCACCGTCCGGCAGGGCGACCGGACGGCGCAGCTGCGCGCCCGCTTCCTGATCGGCTGCGACGGCGGCCGCAGCACCGTCCGCAAGCTGGCCGGCATCCCCTTCCTCGGCGAGACCTGGGAGGAGGAGCGCTTCCTCATGGCCTCGATGGACCTGGACGGCCTGGACCCCGACCACATGCACCTCTGGAACCACCCGAAGTTCGGCGGCGGCGCCATGGCGATCGTCCCGATGCGGCAGGACGGCAAGTGGGCGGTGCACGCCGCCGTCGAGCCGGACGAGCACGGCGAGCTGCCCGCGCCCACCCTGGAGACCTTCCGCCGGCTCTTCGCCGAACGGGCCGGGCTGCCCGGGGTCCTGATGCACGAGCCGATCTGGTCCACCGTCTGGCGCCCCACCGTCCGGCTGGTCGAGCGCTACCGCGACGGCCGGGTGCTGCTCGCCGGGGACGCCGCCCACTGCCAGTCCGCGGCGGGCGGCCAGGGCATGAACACCGGCATCCAGGACGCCCACAACCTGGCCTGGAAGCTCGCCGCCGTGCTGCGCGGCGCGCCCGAGGAACTGCTCGACAGCTACCAGGAGGAGCGCCGGCCGATCGCCCGGGCCAGCCTCGACGCCACCTCCGCCCACCACAAGGCGGCGTTCCAGGGCGGCGGCGCCACGGTGATGGCCGAACAGTTCCGCACCCTGGCCGTCCAGGACACCGACCTCACCGGGCTCTCGATCGACTACCGCGGCGGCCCGCTCGGCCGGGACCTGGACGACACCACCGGCATCCGGGCCGGCGACCGGGCCCCGGACGCGCCCTGCACCACGGCGGACGGCACGCCGGTCCGGCTGTTCGACCTGTTCCGCGGCCCGCACTTCACCCTGCTGGCCTTCGGCGCCCACCCGGCCCCGGCCGACCCGTCCGCCCGACCCGTGCTCCAGGACCTCCAGGACTTCCCGGACCTCCCCGGCCTGCGGGTCGCCGCCGTCCGCGACCCCGACGGCCACGCCGCCCGCGCGTACGGCCTGCGCGGCGACGCCGTGGTGCTGGTCCGACCGGACGGGTACGTCTCGCTCACCGGCACGACCGTCGACCGGACCACCCTCGCCGAGCACCTGCGGGCCTTCGCCGTCTGACCCGACCGGCCCCGGCTCGGCACGCACCCCCGGGCGGGCGGGCAGGCGTCGAGACCGCCCGGGGAGGGGTCGGGGGCGTAGCATCGGGCCGAAACGGGAAAACCGTCAGAAGGATCCAATTCCCGCAGAAAATATGACAGTTGGACGCCCGTGCCCCGCAGCGCCGCCGACCCCGAAGGGTTCCATGTCCTCCCCCGCAGCCGACACCGCAGCCACCACCGACACCGCCGCCACCACCCCGCTCCCGCCGCTCCACCGGCTCCCCTTCACCCCCGCCCAGCCGCCGCACCCGACCACCCTCCCGGACGGCACCCCCGCCTGGCTCGTCACCCGCTACCACGACGTCCGGCAGGTCCTCGGCGACCCCCGTGTCACCCGGACCGACCTGCATGAGGTCGGGGCCGTCGGCGCCCTCTCCGACGTGGCCGCCAACCCCGCGTCCCTGTTCAACCAGGACGGCGCCGCCCACCGCAGTCTGCGCGCCACCATCCAGAAGGCCTTCACCCCGCGCTCCATCGCCACCTGGCAGCCCTTGATCGCCGACGCCGTCCAACAGGCCGTGGACGCGGTGGTCGCCGCCGGGCCGCCCGCCGACCTGGTCACCGCCCTCACCCGGCCGGTGCCGTTCACGGTCACCGCGCGGCTGATGGGGCTCGACGACACCGGACCCGAGCGCGTGGACGAGGAGCAGCTGCACCGCTGGGGCCTCGCCGTCCTCGCCCAGGGTGGCGACGCCGCCGAGGACCACAGCGGAGCGATCGCCGAATTCAGCTCCTACACCGTCGAGTTGATGGAGCGCCGACGCCGCGATCCGGGGGACGACCTGGTCAGCCGGATCGTGGTCGCCGCCGATCAGGACGGCAGCGTCCCGGAGGAGTCGCTGGTCCACCTCGTCTGCGGGCTGGCCGCCAGCGGCAACGAGAGCATCGTCGGCATCCTCGGCAACACCCTGGCCTACCTCCTCGGCGAGCGCCCCGACCACTGGCCCCGGCTCGTCGACCCCGACATCACCGAACGCACCACGGAACGCCTGCTCCACTTCATCCCGCTCGGCGACGACGAGGCCACCGTCCGCCGCGCCACCGGCCCGATCGAACTCGGCGGTGCCACCATCCCGGGCGGCGCCGTCGTCGCCATCAGCCTCGGCAGCGCCAACCGCGACCCCGCCGTCTACTCCGACGGCCTCGACGCCGACCTCGACCGGCCCCTCGACGCCCCCACCCTCGCCTTCAGTTCCGGCCCGCACCACTGCATCGGCGCCTGGCGGGTCCGCCTCGAACTGCGCGAATCGCTCCGTCGGCTGGCCACCGCCCTGCCCGGCCTGCGCCTCACCACCCCGCTGGAGCAGCTGAGTTGGCAGCTGGGCAGCACCACCCGCAGCCCGGCCGCGATCCCGGTCGCCTGGTGAGGCCGTCCGTCCGACCGCCTGCCCGACCGCGCGCCCCGGCCGTTCCTCCCCGCACCCGTACCCGTACCCCGTCCCTCGTCCCCCGTGCCCTCACCCCCACAACCCCTCGCCCAGCACCCCGCCCTCCCGCACCCCCGGCAGTACGTAGGCCACCGCGGAAGCCGTGTGCACCAGGAAGGGGTTGAGCGCGTCCTTGGCCGCCAGCCGGTTCTGCACCCGGGTGAACTGCGCCGGGTCCCGCACGAAGGCGCAGAACAGCAGCCCCCGGTCGTCGGGGGCGTCGTCGTAGCTGTAGCCGCGCCGCAGCATCCGGGCGCCGGAGTCGAGCCGGGGGCTGCTGAGCCGGACGTGGGCGCTGTTGGGGATGACGTACGAGCCGTCCGGGTTCTTGGCGTAGATGTCCGGGTCCTCGTGCTCGGCCGTGCCGGTGAGCGGGGCGCCGTCGCCGCGTCGGCGGCCCATGGCCAGGTCGCGCCGGTCCTCCGGGAGGGCGGCGAACCCGGCGGTGTCCATCCGGATCCGGCGGTAGACCAGGACGGTGCCGTGCTCGTACGGGCCGGGCGGGCCCCAGACCCACTGCTGGGCCTCGGCCGGGGCGGGGTTGGCGGTGCCGTCCTTGTAGCCGAAGAGGTTGCGCGGGGTGGTCCCCGGGGGCGTGCGCGGCAGGAAGCCGGGCTGGCTCCAGCGCACCGTCGCGCCCGCCGACTTCGCCGCGCCGCCGAGGAGTTCGGCCACCACGGTGAGCGGCCAGCGGTCCGCGGCGCACAGCTGGACCACCAGGTCGCCGCCGCCGCGCGCCTGGTCCAGCCGGTCCCCGGGGAAGGCCGGGAGCTCCGCCAGCGCGGGCGGGACGTTCAGCCCGAGCCGGGCGGCCGCGCCCGGGCCGACCCCGACCAGGCTGCTGAGCCGCGCCGGTTCGCCGTCCCGCAGCCGGGGATCGGCCGGGCCGGCGCCCGTCGCATCGGCCAGCACCCCGGTCAACTCCCCCAGCAGGGAGCGCAGTGCGGTCCGCCCGTCGGAGGTCGCGGCGGGCGCCAGGTCCAGGGCCAGCAGCAGGGTGGCCGGCTGCTGCGGGGCCGTCACCCCGGCCTGCCGGTCCCCGTGGAACGGCGTCTGCGGCACCGCCGGGGGCGGCTGCGGTGCGGCGGCCGGCCCGCGGCCCAGGGCCACGGCCCCCGCGCCGACCCCGGCGGCCAGCACCGCGCCGCCGCCCGCGATCAGCGTCCTCCGGTCCACCCCGCCCCTGGCGGCCCCCGGCTGTTTCCGCGCCTTTCCGGTTTCGGCATGCATGACCGACATTGGAGACGATAGAACACCCCGTATGCAACTTTTGACTGTCCGTCAATCCGCCTCCGAAGCACCGCAGCGCCGCCGCCCACGCCGTCCGCACCGCCCGCGCGGCCGGGTCCGCGCCCTCCCCGCCCTGGTGGTCGCCGCCCTCGCCCTGGCCGGCTGCTCCTCCACCGGCGCCCCCTCCTCGGACGCCCGCCACCCGGAGGGCACCGTGGTCCGCGTCCCGCAGGACTTCCCGTCCGTCCAGAAGGCCGTGGACGTCGCCCGCGAGGGCGACACCGTCCTGGTCTCCCCCGGGACGTACCAGGAGAGCGTGCGGATCACCAGGCCCCGGATCGTGCTGCGCGGCACCGACCGCAACGCGGTGGTGCTGGACGGCGGCGTACGGCTGGTCAACGGGGTCACCGTCACCGGCGCCGGCTCGGTGGTGGAGAACCTCACCGTGCACGGCTACCTCGCCAACGGCGTGCTGTTCACCGGCGTCACCGACGAGAAGCTCCAGCAGCGCGGCGCCGGCGGCTCCGCCTACAACCCGCTGGACACCACCCGCTTCCCCGCCCTCCAGGGCTTCCGGGCGACGCGGGTCACCGCCTACAACAACGGCCTGTACGGGATCTACGCCTTCGACGCCCGGGCCGGGGTCATCGAGGACTCCTACGCCTCCGGCGGCGCCGACTCCGGCGTCTACGTCGGCCAGTGCAAGCCCTGCGACACCCTGGTGCGCGGCAACACCGTGGAGCGCAACGCGGTCGGCATCGAGATCACCAACGCCTCGGACAACCTCTGGTTCCTCGGCAACCGGGTGGTCGGCAACCGGGTCGGCGTCACCGTCAACTCCAACGACCTGGAAGCCCTCGCCCCCCAGCACGGCGCCGTGATCGCCGGGAACGCCGTCACCGACAACAACGCCTCCGACACCCCCGAGCAGGCCGACGGCGGCTTCGGCATCGGCATCGGGATCGGCGGCGGCACCGCGAACCGGGTCGAGCGCAACCTGGTCAAGGGCAACCGCTCGGCCGGCGTGATCGTCACCGACCCGCCCGGGCACCCGGCCGCCGGCAACCTGGTCAAGGGCAACCGCACCGAGGGCAACGGCGTCGACCTGGTACTCGCCTCCGCCGACCCGGGCAACTGCTTCACCGGCAACCAGCCCGCCACCCAGAGCCCGGACGACCTGGAGGCGCGGGCCGCCTGCGAGGCGCAGAGCCGCAGCCCGCTCACGGCCGGCCGGGCCGCGCCGGTCCAGGCCCCGCCCGGCGTGCCGTTCAACCAGGTGCAGGCGCCGCCCGCCCAGCCCTCGCTGCCGGATCCCAACGCCCCCGCCCGCCCGGCCACCGACCTGCCCGGCCCGGTCGACCCGGACGCCTACCCGCTCCCGGCGACCGCCGACGCCGTCCTCCCGCACTGACCCGCGGCCGCGGCGCGACGGCCGCTCCGCACGGAGAACGGGCGGGCCCACGGCACACCGAGTGCCGCGGGCCCGCCCGACGCCGTTCCGGGCCCGGGGCCGGTACGCCGACCGCCCGGGCCGCTCAGGTCCGCCCGGGCCGCTCAGGTCCGCTCAGGGCCGCGGCCGCGGCGCGGGCGGGTCGACCGCCTCGACGGCCGAGACCAGCGGGGCCAGCTCGGGGTTGCGGGCGGCCTGGTCGAGCGCCTCGCGCAGCGCGGCGTCATTGGTCGGCCGGGCCTGCGCCAGGAGCCGCAGGCCGTCCTCGCTCACGTCGGTGTAGATGCCGCGGCGGTCGGTGGGGCAGAGGTAGCGGGCGAGCAGCCCACGGTCCTCCAGCCGGGAGACCAGCCGGGTGGTGGCGCTCTGGCTGAGCACGACCGCGTCGGCGACCTGCTTCATCTGGAGGTGGCCGCCCTCGCCGTCGTGCTGGCGGCTGAGCACGTCGAGCAGCGAGTACTCGCGCACGCTCAGGTCGTGCTCCGCCTGGAGGGCGCGCTCGATGTGCGCCTCGATCCTGCCGTACAGGACGTACAGGGCGGCCCATCCGTTGGCGAGGGCGGTCAGCGCGGGGTCCGTGGCGGTCATCGGCACGGTCTCCTTCCAGGTACGGGCCGGGTGCGAGCCAGGTACGGGCCAGGTGCGGGCCGGGTACCCGGCCGGGCACGAGCAGGCCTCCAGTTTAGGCCTCGGGCATGCCGACGGTGATTGCCCGCATTTGCACATAGCCCGCGCTTGCAACTATTGTCGAGGCACGTAAGGCGCACTAGCAATCGCACGGAGGTCGCGCCATGCCCCTCGCACTTCTCGCCCTGGCCATCGGGGCCTTCGGGATCGGAACCACCGAGTTCGTGATCATGGGCCTACTGCCCCAGATCGCGGACGACTACGGCGTGACCGTCCCCACCGCCGGCCTACTGGTCACCGGCTACGCACTCGGCGTGGTCATCGGCGCCCCGCTGATGACCGTGCTCGGCACCCGGATCAGCCGCAAGACCATGCTCATGCTGCTGATGGGCCTGTTCGTCATCGGCAACCTGCTGTCCGCCGCCGCCCCCAGCTTCCCGCTGATGCTCGCCGGGCGGATCGTGACCTCGCTGGCCCACGGCGCGTTCTTCGGCATCGGCTCGGTCGTCGCCGCCGAACTCGTCGCCCCGCAGAAGAAGGCCGGCGCCATCGCCACCATGTTCACCGGGCTCACCGTCGCCAACATCGTCGGCGTCCCGCTGGGCACCTTCATCGGCCAGGCCGTCGGCTGGCGCACCACCTTCACCGGTGTCGCCGCCCTCGGACTGCTCGGCCTGCTCGGCATCGGCAAGCTCGTCCCCAGCCTGCCCCGCCCCGAAGGCGCGCACCTGCGCGGCGAGTTGACCGCCTTCCGCAACCCGCAGGTGCTGCTCGCGATGGCGATGACCGTCCTCGGCTTCGGCGGCGTCTTCGCCGCGATCACCTACATCGCCCCGATGATGACCGACACCGCCGGCTACTCCGAGGGCGCGGTCACCTGGCTGCTGGTGCTGTTCGGCGTCGGGATGTTCCTCGGCAACCTGATCGGCGGCAGGTTCGCCGACCGCAAGCTGATGCCCCTGCTCTACACCACCCTCGGCGGCCTGGCCGTCGTCCTGGCCCTGTTCACCCTCACCGCGCACGACAAGGTCGCCGCCGCCGTGACGATCCTGCTGGTCGGCGCCCTCGGCTTCGCCACCGTCCCCCCGCTGCAGAAGCGCGTCCTCGACCAGGCCCACGGCGCCCCCACCCTCGCCTCCGCCGTCAACATCGGCGCCTTCAACCTCGGCAACGCCCTGGCGGCCTGGCTCGGCGGCCTGGTCATCTCGGCCGGCCTCGGCTACACCGCCCCCAACTGGGTCGGCGCCCTGCTCGCCGCGGCCGCCCTGCTGCTCGCCCTCTGGTCCGCCGCCCTCGAACGCCGCGACCAGCACCGGTCCGCCGCCACCCCCGGCGGCTCACCCGCACCGCTGACCCCCGTCCACCACTGACAGTGAGGATGTTCATGAGCGGTTCCCGGGCAGGTCTGACTCAACCTCTGACTGACCTCGGGTCCTCAACCGGATCTGTCGGCCTCGTCCG